>JAKEGO010000104.1 GCA_022615805.1 Thermoplasmata archaeon | reverse complement strand
CCGAGGCGCTCGGCGACATGCTTCGCGTTCTGGTTCAGGTCATCGAACACGCCGATGTCGGCCTCTCTGAACGCCTTCGCCAGGAGGTGCGCGCTCGAGAGGGCGTCGGGATCTGCCTGGGAGTGCATCAGTACCAGCGCCGGGGACCTGTCGGCGATCTTTCGCAGGCGGTCCAAGTCCACGCTCGTCCATCTCGAAGTCTCTACTTAAACGTAATTGAGAGCTGGGGCGATGACATCCCCAGAACGCCCCGAGGCCGACGCGGAGCGCCGGTCACGCGCCCCCGCCGCCCTCCCCCGCGTCCGTGATGAATGCCCAGGGCATCTGCCCCGTGTTGAACCCGGCGCCGACCCGTCCTTCGACATCCATCACGACGACCCCGGCCCGCCCGCCGACGAGTTCGACCATCTCCGCGATCGCGCGCCTTGCGGCCGCCTCCGGACCATCGCCGAGATGCGCCACGGCCCTGGACGCCAGGAGGACCCTCATTATGTCCTCGCCCACTCCGGTGCACACCGCCGCCCCCGATCCCTTCACGATGTAACCGCTCGAGCCGGCGAGGGGTACGTCGCCGACCCTCCCCGGCCTCTTCCGCGGCGTGCCTCCCGACGAAAGGGCCACCGCCATCCTCCCGCCTCGATCGAGGGCGATGGTCCCGACAGTGTCATCGACGTCGAGCCCCCACCTGGCCAGCTGTTCCCGCGAGACGAGCTCGTCGTTAGAGCAGGGCTCGACGCCGTGTTCGAGGGCGAACCGGCGCGCGCCGTCGCCGACGAGGAAAGTGTTCCCCGAATGCAGGAGCACGGCCAGGGCCGCGTCTATGGGGTGCCGCACCTCCCGGAGTGCCGCCACCGCCCCCAACCGGAGGTCGTCGGTCATGACCATGGCGTCCATCTCGACCGTCCCATCGACGTTCGGGAATGAGCACCTGCCGGCGTTGAAGTTGGGGTCGGACTCGAGGAAGCGGACGACGGAGACGGCCGCTTCGAGGGCGCCCATTTCCAAAGCGTCCCATCCGACCTCGCAGGCCCTCCTGACCCCCCGTATCGCGTCCGCGCGGAGGGCCTCGGGGTACCTGCCGGCGCCGCCGTTCACGGCTATCCCGACCATGGCCGGCGAACGTGCGGATGTATTATGAGCCTATCGCAACGCATTTCCGTCCACGGCGTCGGTCCGGTCATGGGCCCTGTCGTCCGCAGAGGGCGAAGGCGAGATGGTCGCGCGTTCTGGATGTCGGGCGCAACTCCAAACACTATAAATACGGCACCGCGATACGGTTGGGAGGGATACATTGGGCGAGGTCAGGCGTTCCAACTACCGTCAACCGCCGACCCCAGAGGGGCTCAAGAAGATAGAGGACGGTACCCTGGAGCACTTCGACATAGAGATGTTCTCGAACCTCAACACCGAGGTGCTCGAGGAGTACCTCGACGAGAAGAACCGGGTGTACGGCTTCGAGAGGAGCCGCTGGGAATGGAAGAAGGTGGTCCTGGGCCTCTTGATAGGCATGACCTTCGCCATGATCAACCAGTATGTGGGCCTCAAGATCGGCCTCATAACTGGCGGCGCGTGGTACATGGCATACCTCGTCGGCATGGCTCTTCGGTGGAGCCCGACGACGGTCAACATGGTCGCGGGCACCGCCACGGGCGCCGACCGCACATGTACCGGGTTCGTCTTCACCTACCCCGCGATATTCCTGCTCGCGTACGCTGCGGCCGGCAACCCCGTGACGTCGAGTTACCTGAAACCCGGGGGCGTTGGGACCTTCATCTCCAAGGGGGACATCCCGCCGCTCGCCATCGCATACCTGGCGGCCATCCTCGGCGGCCTGCTGGGTATCATGTACTTCATCATCTTCCGCCGCATATGGCTCGTGGAGGACCCGCTCCCGATGCCAGGGTTCCAGGCGGCGGTCAAACTGATGGACATCACCAAGGACCTGTCCGCCGGATCTTCGGAGGAGGCCAAGAGGTCGATCCGCATAGTTTCGTTGGTCGGTGGCGGCATGGCGTTCTTCACGTTCCTGCGCGACTTTCCGGCCGCGGAAAACAACCACGAGGACATCTTCGGGACATTTGAGGTGAAGAAAATCGATGGCGTTGATACTCCGGTCTGGGTTCCAGACGACCACATCCCCCTCCTCGACAACCTGTTCCACGGCGATAACTATCACCGAGGCGAGGTCATGGTGTCGGAGGACCACGACGCCTCGAGGTACACCCACCTCGGATACGAGTTCACAGGCATCCAGTTGGCCATCGGATGGTTCATGAAATTCAGGACGGCCTTCCTGGTCAGCCTCGGGACGCTCTTCACATGGTACTTCGTCGTCCCGATGGCCGTTCACCTGCATGTGCCGGCCTACGTCCCCGTCATCGATGGGAACCTTGACGCGTACGATGCGGGCGCATGGTTCGCGTACGGCCGAATAGCAAGGGTCATGGCGATCGGAGCCATCCTCGGCGGCGGCTTCACAGGCCTCCTTAAGATGGCCCCCACCTTCAAGACGGCGACGAAGGACATCCAGGCCCTCGTTACAGGTGGCACGGCGATCCGCAAGGACTTCACCCCCGGACGCGGATGGTACGAGTGGCCGGTCACCCACATCCCCGTGATGATGGGCTTCGTCCTCATCGCGATGACGATCGTGTTCGCGGCCAACGGGTTCCCGGTGCCTCAATCGCTCGCGTTCAGCGTGATCCTCATCATCGTTACCTTCGTACTCGGCGCAATAGCCATCAAGGTGGCGGGGGAGGTCGGCATCACGCCCGTGTCGGGCACGAGCTTCATCACCCTCCTCCTCCTTGTTGGGGTCTTCAGCGCCATGGGCACGGACAGCAAGACGACCGCCATCATGGCCCTCTTCGGCACCACCATCTTCGGCACCGCCATCTCCCTCTCCAGCGATGTCACCTACGACTTCAAGGTCGGCCTCTACTGCGGGACGCGCCCCGTCCACCTGATGAAGGGCGAGATGACCGGCATCGTCTTCGGCACCCTTGTCGCCGCCACTTTCGCCTCGATCTTCTCCAAGGGGCTGGTCGACAACGATATCAGCCTGGCCGCGCCGCAGGCGCACGCGTTCGCCACCTTCACCCAGATCGTGATGGGGGGGAAGGTGCAGTGGACCATCTTCATCCTCGGGATATGCATCGGCATCTTCATGGAGCTCCTGACCGGGATGGGCACCGCCTTCGGCCTCGGCATGTACCTGCCGATTCAGGTCACGCTCCCGTTCATCGTCGGCGGAGGTCTCCGCGACCTATGGGAGAAGCACATCCTGGAACCGACGGCCAAGCGCGAGGGATGGGACGAGCGGAAGAAGACGATGAAGCTCCTCGAGACGTACATGATAGCCACGGGGCTGCTCGTTGGCGAGGCGGTCATGGGCGCCGTCATCGCCGTGTACATGATCACGATATAGACCCGCATCGCGCGGGTGGCATTTCCTTGGGCCATCATGGCCCCATGCGGCGTTTCGGACAGTGGCAAAGGTCATAAGCGACCTGTGGTATCGGGGGCGCGGTGATGCGATGGACCCGAAGGTCCGCGACGATTTCCCCTTCCTTCAGAGGGACCCGGCGCCGATATATTTCGACAACGCCTGCATGACCCTCAAGCCGCGGCAGGTCATCGATGCCATCAATGATTACTACACCAACATGCCAGTGTGCGGGGGCCGGAGCGTCCACAGCGTCGGCATGGACGTGACGATGCGGGTCGAGGAGTCCAGGGAGGCCTTCAGGACGTTCTTCGGCGCCAAGGGCCGCGAGGTCATCTTCACGAAGAACACGACAGAGGCCATCAACGTGGTGGCGAAAGGGTACCCGTTCGAGAGAGGCGAGAGGGTGATACTCTCGGGCCAGGAGCACAACTCGAACCTCGTGCCGTGGCTTCAGGTGGCAAGGGCGAAGGGCATCGAGGTCGTCGCCGTACCCCCGACACCGGAGATGACCTTCGACCTCGAGGCGTTCGCGGACGAGCTCCGGAAGGGCGCCGCGATGGTCGCGCTCACCCACACGTCGAACCTCAACGGCTACACGGCCCCTCTCGCGGAGGTGGTCGGGATGGCGCACGAACGCGGGGCCAGGGTCCTCGTGGACGGCGCCCAGAGCGCGCCGCACTCCAGGCTCGACCTGGACCGGCTGGACGTCGACTTCTTCGCGCTCTCGGTCCACAAGATGCTCGGGCCGACCGGCCTGGGGGCGCTCATCGCGTCCTCCGGGGCACTCGATGGGATCGAGCCCCTCATCGCAGGCGGTGGCACGATAATCAGGACCACCTACGACGATTTCACCTTCGCGGGCGTCCCCGAGAAGTTCGAAGGGGGCCTCCAGCACTTTGCGGGCATCATCGGCGCCAAGCCCGCCCTCGACTACCTCTCCCGCATCGGGATGGACGAGGTCGAGGCGCACGAGCGCCGGCTGAACGCCCGCCTGACCCAGGGCCTGGTGGAGGTGGGCGGGGTCACGATCGTCCCTCCGCTCGATCCCATGCTCAGGTCGGGGATCACATCCTTCCTCGTGGACGGCATGAACCCGCACGACATCGCGATGATGCTCGACCAGGTGGGGCACATAATGGTCCGCTCGGGCCGCCACTGCGTCGACTCGTGGTTCGAGGCCGCCCGCGATGGCCCATGGCTCCCAGGCCACGACATCAGCGGCACCTGCCGCGCATCCCTTTACATATACAACACCGAAGAGGAGGTGGACATCTTCCTCGAGAACATGCGCGGCGTCACGAACTTCATGGGCGGCGGGCCGATCGCTTGAAACGGGATGGCCCCCACGCATCCGCTACCGCCAGCCCATCGGGGTCCGCTTCATCACAAGGACCGCGAGCGCTACGCCAGCGATGAAGACCCCGACGACCGTGACGATGAAGATCAGGGGAACATCCCCGGGGCCGTGGAAGACCAGCCCTATCTCGTGGCCATCGGCTTCGGTAGCGAACGTCAGGATCGTGCCGTTCTGCCTCCATTCCCTCCACGCGATGTCGTCCCTTGTCGCCCACCGGACGCCCGGGACGCCCCGCAGGGTGTAGTTGACGGTCCCTGTCCCGAACAGCACGACGGTCATCCCATCCCGCGAGCCGAGATATGCCGCGCTGCCGCCTTCCGCTCCGGTGAGGCCCTCGAGCAGTGGATCCAGGTCTATCGAGACGTTCCTCACGTTGTGCCCGGTGCGGACCAGGAGGGTCCGGTTGGATCCCCAGAAAGCGATCCCGAGGTCGAAGGGGCCGTCATCGTCCAGATCGACCCCGTACGCACGGGCATCAGTCTCGATGGACCCGCGGACATCGATCTCGACATCGGCAGCCCCCATGGCGGGCGGGATCGTCATGAGGGCGAGCCCGAGGAGGGCTGCGAGCGCGAGGTGATGCATCGCGGTGTATTCGAACCACGGGGCCTTAACCTTTTTCTCGGCATTCCCATGTCGCGCGCCCCTCTCGTCCGCGAGCGCCGATCGAGTCCTCCGTCCACCCGCCCACCCCGCCCCAGGCCGCGACTGGTACGCCTCCCTCCCCACCGCCTCCTGCACTGCGGTGCCACCGCGTGGCCCATGTCAGTCACCCCCGGTCCTCGATCGCCACATACGAGCCGACGGCGCATCCCCATCCGGGGGCAACCGTTAAATGGCGTGGGGCGATGACCGAGCGGTGAACCCATGAGGATCGTGCTCCTTGGCGCCCCGGGGGCGGGGAAGGGAACGCTCGCGAAGACGCTGTCCGACCTGCTGGAGGTGCCTCACCTGTCCGCCGGCGACCTCCTCCGCGAGAACGTGGCGGACGGCACGCCGCTCGGCAGGAAGGCGAAGAGGTACATGGACGCGGGCGACCTCGTGCCCGACGGCATCGTCATCGGTATGATGGCCGAACGGCTGCGGGCCGACGACTGCTCGAACGGCTTCATCCTCGACGGGTTCCCGCGGACGCTGGAGCAGGCCACAGCCCTCGCCGACATCACCGACCTCGACGTCGTGGTGAACATCTCGGTGCCCGCGGTTGTCAGCGGGGAGCGCCGCGGGGGGCGGCGCGGGTGGGCGGAGGGCGGGGCGGGGG
>JAKEGO010000103.1 GCA_022615805.1 Thermoplasmata archaeon | reverse complement strand
TTCGCTCCGACCTTCACGGTCGAGGGCATCGCCCTCGACCCCGAAGATTTCGGCACGGGCGATGCTGTCCGGATGATCCCGCACGCCCTCCCGGAGAACCGGAGCGTCCCGACGGAATCCGGCTCGAGGGATTGGCAGTTCGGCGGGTTCCTCTACCCCGGCGAATACGACATCTATGTGAAGTACGGCGACCGGGCCGCCCTGGAGGTCCATTCCATCCACGCCGCCTCATCTCCGACGATCGCCCTGGTCAAGGGCGTGCAGTATTCGGTCGACCTGATGACCAAGGACAGGGCGACCCGCGCCATCAGGGACCTCGACGACCTCCGCGTCAGCTTCGTCTCGGTGGATGCCGTCGAAGGCCTTCCGAACCCGTTCAATGCGTCGTATCCGTGGAGCCACCCGCAGGTGACGAACGTCTATCGATATGACCGAGGTTACAACCTGACGATCGTGCTCCCCGCGGGAGTGTACCGCATCGGGGTCAACATGACGAAGGATGGCGACCTGTACCTCCTCAACGGGACGCTGCGGAACGGAACGTTCGCCATCGTCCGGAACTTCGAGCTCGCGGGGCGGGTCTACTACGACCGCGACGGCGACGGGAAGCGCGACACGAACGAGGGCGTGGAGGGCGTCAAGATAGGCGTTCTGGGCGCCGTCGACACCGCCTTCGTCTCAGGATCGAAGGGCGAATTCCAGACGTTCCTCCCGTACGGCGAGACGGGCGCTTACAACCTGTCCGTCGTAAGCCCAGGTTACACGGGCATCATCGATCCGACGGCGATATCCCTCCCGACCGGGGACGAGAACATCGCCCTAGACCCACTTCCAGTCTCCGTTTCCGGGACGGCATTCCTCGACCAGGACGCCGACGGGCGGCTGGACGCCGGGGAGGAACGCTCCATCGAGAGCCTCGAGTTCCTCAGCGACGTCGAGGACCGGGTCAGGTCCGTCGTCATCGACGGCCACCGGTACACGGCACTGCTCATGCCGGGCGACTACGTCGTCAGGGCCAACTCGGAAGGCGAGGCAACTCTCCTCGAATTGAACCTCGACATACGCGAGGAACTCGCGTTGAACCTCAACCTGACCCCCTCGGTCAGGGCCACCGGGTCTGTGTTCTATGAGAACATGACCGGCGAGGTCCGCCTTGCGACCGCGGAGGAGCAGGTGGGGGACCTCACGCTCACCGACGTCGACGACTCCGACTCCTCCATCATCCTCGAGGTCGACAACGGGCGATACCGTGCCACCATACCCGCGGGGGAGTACCGCGTGAAGGGCACGTTCAACATCGAGGAGTTCGGCGAGGTTCGCGAGTACGCTGTAAACGACAAGGTCGACCTCCAGGAGGGCGGTCCCTTCGACATCGAGCTCACGAGGAAGGACAAGTACGATGTCGAGCTCAAATGGCTCGACGCGACGGTCAGGGCGTTGCCGGACTCGAACGTCACATATGCGGTCTCGCTGAGGAACAAGGGGAACGTCCTCGTGAACGTCGTGGAGCTCTCGAAGTCCTCGGCCCCGGGCGATTGGACGATGTCCATCGACGGGAAGAGGACGCTGACACTGGAAATGGGACCGAACGAGACCGTCGAACTCGACGTGAGGTTGTACGTTCCGGGGAACGCCAAGGCCGGGGTGGAAAGGGTGCGCCTCGCGGCCACCCCCACGGAGGACGAAGGCGCGGAGGAGACGGTCTCGATGACCGTCAACGTGTCCGCCGTCTTTGACGTTGGCGTCGACGCGGTCGAGCCAGTCCGCGGCATCACTCCCGGCAACTTCACGCATGTCGACTTCATCGTCACGAACCGGGGGAATTCGCCCGACACCTACGAGATCGACGTCCCCGCCCTGCCAAGGCAGTTCCAGGCAACGCTCCTCAACGCCACGATGGCACCGCTGGAGGACACCAACGACGACGGCAGCATCGACACCGGCCAACTGAACGCATTCCAGGGCGGACCCATCTTCATTAACGTCACCGCGGGCCCCAATGCGGCAGGGACGATCATCATCCCAGTAACGGTCACATCCGTGGCCTCGGGCATCGTGCGGACCCTCGAGCTGACCGTCACGGTCACGCTCCCGGACCTGAGGTCCGAATTGACGGTCGTGCAAGGGGACGGGTCGGACACCATCTACATGAACGCCACCGTGTCCAACGTTGGCTTCCACCCCGTTCCGGAGTTCACGGTCGAGTTCTACATGGACGGCATCCCTATCGGCGACAAGGAGCTGATAACCGTGGACGGCGAGCCGATCGGCGATGACGTGCAGTCGCTCGCAATGCACGAGAACAGGATCTATTCCCTCAAGGGAGACGACCTGGCAGGGGACCCCGGCCTGCATACCTTCTCCTTCTCCGTCGTGCTCGAGGGCTCGCAGGACGCCTCGCCGGACGACAACTACGACTCCCAACCCCTCCTCATAGAGGGCGCACGGGGCGATGGGGGGGAGGATGCGCTGACCTTCCAGCTGATGGTCGTTGCCGCGGTCGCGGCGCTGCTCCTCGTCGCATACGTGATCTTCCGGAGAAAGCGGCGCTGGTGACGGGGCGCCAAACGCGGATGCCACGGTTGGAATGGGGGACACGCGGCGGTCGGATGTCGGTCGCACCCGGCCCGCGGCCTGGGCGCCATGCGCTCACCGGTGGTCTTGACCCCCTTCCTCGAACGAGTAGAGCGCCGGAATGGACTTCCTGCCGGACCTTATTAGCTCCAGAAGATCGCGGAAGTCCTCCCTGTCCGCTGAACGCATGATCTCGTAGAGCAGGGATTGCGAGGTGGTCACGACCGCACCCATCGCGGTCATCCTAGCGAGCGCCGTCGCGTGGTCCTCCGCGTCGGTGGACGACACCGCGTCGGCGACGACGTGGACCTTGAACCCGAGCGAGATGGCATCCATCACCGTCTGCAGCACGCAGATGTGCGTCTCGATGCCCGTGACGACGAGGGTTCGCCGGCCAGAACCGGTGACTCGCTCGCAGAAGGGAGCGCAATCGAACGCGCTGAAGGCCATCTTCATGTCGGGCGCGTAGGTCGGAAGTGCCCTCTCGACCTCCCGGAGTGTCGGACCAAGGCCCTTCGGGTTCTGCTCGGTGACCATGATGGGGATGTTGAAGATGTTCGACCCCCTTATCGTGAAAAGGAGGCGCTCGAGGACCCGCTCCCACCGCCAGACGCGGGGGAATAGGCGCTCCTGTGCGTCGATGACCACGAGGATGGCATCCCGCGGGTCGATCCTATCCATGGTAGGTCCATGCCCGGGCCGGATAAATAGGTTTCCTGGCCGATCGCGCCAGACCGGGACCGTGCATCATCGGAAACGGGCACGCAATGACCATGTCGTCCGGTCCACTGTCCGTTCCGGCTTGGCTCCCCTCGAGGATGGGACGCTTGACGGGGCCTGATGACCGCCCCATCCCGCGGGATGCTCGTGACAGCCCAGAGGATGCCGTCGACGGGGAACCCCCGCCCGACCGCGTTCCCGACGGCCCCAGGGCGGCGGTCCGCCTGAGCCGTCTCGAGGTGGCATGTCAAAACATCATACCAATCTTCTTAATAAACGCCCTCGCGTAGTGATGGTAGAAAGGTGGGGGCGATGATCGAGGACTTCATGGACGGCTTCGAGGCGGCGGCGAACCTCATCCGGAGGCAGTCGTTCGAACGACCAGAGGACGTCCAAAGGTACGTCGACCTGATGCTCCAGACCCTAAACGAGAGGAAAGAGGCGATGTGACTAAGTCCACATCCTCCATCGGACCAGGGCTCTGCTTCAACGCCCTTTCCTCTCGTTCGCCCCCGCCCTTCGAGCCCTCTTCCCGAGGACGGCCTTCGAATAGATTATCGCGATGGTTATCATCAAGCACCACAGCGCGATGAACCCGATGACCAGGGCAACGATGGCGCGCAGGTCTCTCCCCTCTGCCTCCCCGACCACCTTTACCACGATCATGGCCCGACCTCCCTCCGCCGATGCGTTCCATCCGCCGCGGACCTCGACGGTAACGACGTGCTCGCCCCGGTCCGGCTTCCACCACGCGGTGGCAGACGCGGTCGAAGCGGATCCTACGGTCAACGTGTCCCGGACCAGCTCCCTCCCGTCTACGATGAAGGCGACCTCGAACGTGCCTGGCCCGGAGCCTCGGTTCCGCAGGAGCGCGAACACCCTTACCTTTTTGCCCTGGAGCGGCGGGTCCGATGTGAGGAAGAGCCCACCCTGGACGAGATAGGGACAGGGGGCAGGGGTCCCCTGGACCCGGGAGACGCGTCCGTCGGGGGACCAGATGACGATGCCGCCCCCGGGCCCGGCAGATCCTCCCGCCGAGGGCCAGTAGTCCGCGTCCCAGGCTACATCGCCGGAGTCCGCGTCCATTGCGGCGACGCGCCCGTCCGCGGAGATCGCGTGCACGAGGCTCCCCGAGACGACGAGGTCCAGGACAGGTGCTCCCGCCGAGGCGTTCCACCTCGTGAAGAGGCCGTGGTCGAGCCGAACGACCGAGCCGTTCTCAAAACCGAGGAGATACTCGCCCCCGAGCGCCATGGGCGAGCACCGCGTCGCCCCGGTGTCCCTTCTCTCGAGGACGTTCCCGCGGCTATCGAGCATGCTGACGTTCCCGTTCACCTCGACGATCAGCGTCCTACCCCCGCTCGAAGCGGGACGGCCCGCCAGATCCTCGGAGGCCTCGAATCCCCAACGCTTCGAGCCGTTGCTGGCGTCGAGGACCTCGAAGGACCTCGCCCCCGTGCCGACGTAGACGGATTCGCCGTCGAGGGCGAGGTAGGTCGCGGTCGAAACGGGGCTGGCCCATACGGGGGACGGTCGGCCGAAGGCCGAGTAACCCATCACGGCCGAACCGTTGGACATCACCAGGAGCGCGCCGTCGGAGACGGGAGCCACCGTCTGCGGGATGGACAGGTTCCACAGCGCCAGACCATTCGTAGCGTTGAAGCCGTACACGCCGGTCCCGTGGGCACAAATGACCGTGTTCCCCGCCAACGCGGGCGAGAGACCGGGCGTCCCCACGGGAAGAGGGACCCGCCAGACCTGCGTGCCGTTATCGATCTCGATACGGGAGAGATGGAGCTGTCCATCGTCCTCGATGACAGCGAATATGTCCTCCCCAACGGCAAGGTCCGCGGCGAGCCCCTCCCCGAACGCCGCTCCCCAGCCCTCGTCGCCCGCGCACGTCGCGGCGATGGCGAGCGGCAGGACTGCGAGGAGCGCGATCGATGCCAGGGCGGCTCGAGCCAACGTCATCGTGGGAACAAATGTCCGCGCGCACTTATATCTTTCCAGAAGGCGACCAACACAATAAAATAGGACCTCCAGTATGAAAGGCGCGATCCAAATGGCCGGGCCCAGGAAATGCGACGTCACCGGATGCGAGCAGCCCCCCGTCCGGTCCCTATCGGGCTCCCGCGTGGCCCCCTACCTCGAGATAGGAATCGAAGGCGGCAAGGGACACTCGAGGAAGAGCAGGGCGCACCTCTGCCAGGAGCACTACCGGGAGTACAAGAAGAAGGCAAGGAAGGACCGCGAGGTCGAGCGGGCTTACTGGCACTGACAGGCCTTTTTTCCGAGCGACCTCAAATCCATCTGGACCGGATGACCTCCAGTTACACTTCGACCCATTGATCGCTTGAAACCATTCAAGTCGTCCCATCGAATGCTGGCTCCGTCCGACGGACCTCAAGGGACCAATGTGTCGTGGTATAA
>JAKEGO010000102.1 GCA_022615805.1 Thermoplasmata archaeon | reverse complement strand
GGAAGACCCCTCCTTGAGCGCCATTTCCTCCCACGCGCCGCCGTCGAGGCGCCATGTGACGTTGTCGATGCCGTCGGAGTCCCTCGCATGGGCGAGGACCTCGACGATCCCCGCGAGGTAATCCCTCGGGCGTGGCTCCTGGACCTCGAGGACCTGGGAGACGTTCATGTATCCGACGAGCCAGATGTCCTCGATGAACAGCCCCTCGCCGTGACCCGCCGAGTCGTGGGTGAAGCGGAAGGCGATGGTGACATCCTCGTCCTCGTAATCCGAGAGGTCGATCCAGAGCGGGTCCCAGCGGTCGTCGAGGCCTCCGAACGTCGCCAGCGTCGTCCAGTTCTGTCCGCCGTTGGTCGAGATGTTGACCTCGGCCCCGTCGCCGGCGCCCGCGTCGAGGAAGTACCTCATGCCGAGCCGCGCGTCCCGGACCGAGGCGAGAGAGAAAGCCCTCGAGAGCGATGCATCGCCGGACCCGGTGCTGTAATCACCAGTCGCCTCGTCGCCGTACCACCAGGCGCCGGTCCCGCTCCTGGTCCGCCGGTCACTGACGTGCCATAGCGAATCGTCGGCCCATCCGGTGTCCGAATCGCAGTCGTCGTCGAGGAGGACCTTCAGTACCTCGAGCGTCCCCCCGAGCTCGTTGTTCGCGGTCCTCCCCTCGTCCTCCAGGGGTTCGAGGTCGATCGCGATGTCGTATGTGCCGTTGAGGTCGGGCGTGAAGGCGAGCTCCACCTCCCCGAGCTCCCCCTCGTCGAGGATGATGGAGGCGGTGTCGACATCCGATCCCTCCACGTCGAGCGTCACGTTGAAGACGGCCCTGTCAGACCCGAGGTTGTGCACCGTCACGCGGAAGGAGTGCTCAATGTCCCTCTCGCCGAAGGGCATGAACACGAGGTCGGCGAGCGCGCCGTCGGCGCTCGCGCGCGGCCTGCAAAGGTGCTGCACAGCCTGCCTGGCGAACCTGGCGTTGTCCTCCTCCCAAAGTGTGTCGTCGGCAAGGAGGCCGACGTCGGAGGTGCCGATGAACCGCCCCTCGCCGTACGTCGCGTACGAGCCCTGCCGGGTGCCGTTGTCGTAATCGGCGAAGAGGAAAGGCCCGGAGACCTGCGCGTACGGCCTTCGGACGTAGAGGGAGCCCACATCGCGGGTGAAGCCGTGCGAGGCGATGTGCGACGTCGCCCCCTCCTCCCCCGGCCATGAGCCCCAGGATATCCCGAGGCTGGACCCGGCGAGGCTCGCGGCCACCGGGTCGTCGCTGATCGCAAGGAGCCCCTTGCCGCTCCGGACCAGGTCGCGGACCGCCGCGATCTCCTCGTCCTCCAGGTTGTCGGGGTCCAGGAGGAACAGGGCGTGGAGGTCGGCTGCATCCTCGTAACGCAATTCGGAGCCGATCTCCTCGAAGGTGAATCCGAGGTCGCCGAGGTATCGGAAGAGGTCCTCGTGGTCTGTGAGGTTGCCATGGTAGGTGAGCACGCCGATGGCGCCCTCACCCCGGAAGGCATCCACCTCGCGCCACGCCCTCTCGTTGAGCGGCGCATCGTCCGTGATGTTGACCGATGTCGAGACCCTGAACGTACCCTGTTCGTCGAACTCGACGGGGAAGGTCAGGTTCGCCCACTCACCGGACGCAAGCCCGGCCACGGCCCTGGTCGACTCGTCCCCGCCGTGGCGCAGGACGACGTCGAGGTCGCCTACGCTCCCGGTACCGAGGTTGATGACGGCAAGCGATACATCGAACGTCTCGTTGGGAGCGACGATGGCGGGTGCCCCGAGCATCGCTATGCCGACGTCGGTCACCTCTGGAGCCCATCCCAGCCAACCCGCCGCGTTCATCCCGAACGCGAGGTTGTCCTCCTTCGAAACGCTCTGGTCGCCGAGGAGGTCGTCGTCGGACACGACGACGGCGCGTCCCTCCCCGAACGAGAGGGCGGCCCCAACGACGGCCCCGTTGGAGGACGCGATGAGCTCCGTACCGTCATCGATGTCGAGCGAGGCGGCGGGCGATCTGAGGTGGACCGAGCCTACGCCGTCCGTGACCGGGTGGTCCCCGATGTCGTCCGTCTCGTCATCGTACTGACCCGGCGAGGCCGACCAGTTCAGGCCCATCGGGCCGGTGAGATGGGAATAGGAGCGGGGGTCGTCGTCCGCCAGCATGAGGAGCCCACCGCCGAGCCTCACGTAATCGGAATAAACGGCCGCGCGGTCCTCCGAGAGCGTCCCGGGGGCCGGGAGCAGTGCCCACGTGTGCCCGAGCATCGCGGCCAGGTCGCCGCCTGCGTCGGACGCGTTGACCACATCGTACCCATCGTCCCTGAGCGCGTCAAGGAAGGAGCCGAGGTCGGACGCGTCGCCCGTGAGGTCGTCCACGATCACGGCCCCCTTGTCGGTGAACGCCGTTATCGAGCCGTTCATGGCGTTGTTGTCGACCGCGTCCTCCCCCGTGACCGGCGTCGCATTCACCCAGAGGACATACGTCCCCTTGGATTCCGGGGTCCACTCGAGGTCGACCGCGC
>JAKEGO010000101.1 GCA_022615805.1 Thermoplasmata archaeon | reverse complement strand
TTTCGTGTTGAGGCGCTCCGCGAGCTGTTCCCTGAGGACCTTCACGCCTTCCGTCGTCCCGTACTGGAGGGCATCGGAGCCGAGCGTGTCGAAGACGTGGGCCGATATCTCCCTCAGTTCCTCGCACGGGAACGTGGCCGGGTTGGGGAGCCCTCCGGCGAACGAGATGATGTCCTGGGACGTCACCAGCTTCAGGAGCTCCCTTATCTCGGAGGCCTTCATCGTCTTAGCGCGCTTCGAAAGCAGTTCCTCGAACATTCGACGCCCCCCTCTGCCAGGTCACTTCTTGTACACTGTGTAGCTGCAGTGAGAGCACTTCCACAGTTCAAAGATATCCTCCCCCCGTGAGAATGGAAGGAGCCTACCCTCCTCACACTGCGGACATTTTGGGAATATGTCCATAGTTCACCCCCTGTTACGATTTTCGCTATTCTGGGAATGGACGCATCCATATAAATGTGTTGGTCTGGCTGCGTTGTCGGATCCCATCGTTCGAAGGAGGGGGGTGATGGCCCGCGAGCCTCTCCGACGCAGGAATCGTCCTCGAACGGGCTCCGCCTGGCTTCGAGATGGTTGTCGGACTCGCGGGAGGGGCGCCCAAGATCGCCACGGATGTCGATCCGCGTCCGAAACGACCTCTGGAAAGCCTATCGATCGAGGCGGAGAGGCTGTGGAACGATCGCAGCCCGCGTCCCGGCACGAGAGTGGCGCCTGAACGCCCCCTCCCGTATGGAGGGATCATTTCTCGAAGGTGCAGTCTGCCTTCCGGTCCTACCGTTCATACTCCCCTCCGGAAATAAATGCATTCTCGGCCAGCGATGCTCGGGCGCCGTGCCGTGGCGCCATCCCCTGATGTCAGGGCTTGAGGAGCCGGACCGCATCCTCCCGTCCCAGGTGAAGGGCCTTCAGGCAGTAATCCAGCGCCTTTCGCGACACGTCGTCCTCGGCCATCCCGGTGCGGTCCGGGAACTCGTTCGCCCATCTCTTGAAGGAGACGGCGAAGTCCGCGAGGTATATGTGCTCGTTGTCGCGGTCCAGGTCCGCCACGGCGAGGTACTGCTCCTCCGCGGCCTTGAAAACGCCATTCTCCATGCAGAAATCCGCGTAACTGGTCCTGTAGAAGATGTTCCCGGGGTCGAGGTCTATCGCCTTCCGGTAGGAGGCGGCGACCTCGGTGACCGAGCTGTCGGCCAGGGCAGAAGACGCCTCCGCCAGGCCGAAGTGCGCCTCGGCGTCATGGGGGTCTTCCTTGACAGCCGCCTTGAACGCCTTGACGGCCTTCTCGTACTCACCAACGGCAAGGTGCGCCTCCGCCTTCATCTTCGATTCCACGCCCGTCATCTCAGCACCGGAAGGTCATGCGCGCTGGGCTATAAAAAGGATGTCCAGCCGTCGCTTCCCGCGGTGCCCTCCAGGCCGATGGACCCCGCGCCCGCCTCTCCAGGGAACCCCCTCCGGATGCCCCTCACTGGGCCGGAGGCCCCTCGATGGGTGGCGCACCGCCCCTCCGCCTCCTCGTCCAGAAAATGTACCCGGCGGTGCCCATGCAAGCGATGATGACCACCAGCGGGAGGCCGTCCATGAACAATTCCCTGACCTTCCCATCGTCCTCCCCCGGGGACCGCAGGTCGTAGTACTTCATGAGTATCGCCGTGATTCCGCCCGGATATGATTCCGATGGCGTTTCGCCGAAGGCGAAGCCCGGCCTCTCGACACGCGGGTCCAGCGCGCTGTCGAGGGATATCTCCACGGTGACATGGAACCCGTTCCCGAAGGAGGAGATCCCCGCGCTGATGCCAGTCACGTTGAAGGCCCACATGCCCCCTCTGTCGCTCATCATATGGCCGCTCCCGACGGCGACCTCCCACTCCTTCACGGCCCTGGGCAACACCGACGGTTCGCCATCGGGCGACCAATCGGTCTCTCCGTCCCCGTCGGAATCGATGGTCACGTAGAGGCTGGCCAGGCTCGGATCGGTACCGGTCAGCATCTGTACTTCGAGGACGATGTGGAGAGCGACCGCCTCCTGCGGGACGTAGACCCGATGATACAGCAGGGCGTAGGGCATGTGTCTTTCTACCGGGGTCCCGTTCACCTCACCGACCAGCGTCCAGGGCTGGACGAACTCCCCGCTCCAGGAGTCTACGATGACATCGGTCCGGGCGCTCACCATCTCCTCCCTGTAAACGTCCATGTAGGCATCGAGCGCGTCGAACACCGTGACGTCGCGTTCGGCCTCGCCGTCATGGTCCGGGTCCCTGAGCCTGTCCAGCACCAGGGCGAGCGCCACGGCCCTCGACGCGTTCACCATGCCGTACCCCTGGGCGAAATCGTAAATGCGCCCCCCGACCCCCGTCTCGTTGTACCGGGGCACGCCGTTCTCGGCGACGCCCTCCACTTCGTCCTGTTCCGACGGCTCGATGTAGTCCGCGGTGAGCTTCATGATGAGCTCCGTCTCGTGGATATGCGGGTTTGGCTCGGTCATGCTGAACTCGTCGGGCGCGAGCCCGTTGTCGGTATAACCCTCTTCCATGACGTCGCTCATCCGCAGGGAAGGGCAGGCCTGCCAGAGGAGGGCGCAAACGCCGGCGACGTGGGGCGTGGCCATGCTCGTCCCGCTGATGGAGAAGTAGTAGGGATCGGTCCTGTCGTTCTCGAGGATGTCGCTGCCTCCGGTCAGGCCCCCGATCAGTGTGGCCCTGGCCGCGGCGCTCCAGATGCCGACCCCCGGGGCGCCTACGTCCGGCCATGTGGTCTGGTCGTCCCTGTCGCCGCGGGACGTGAACGTGGCCAGTCCGGAACCGTCCCTCTCCGTCGCCGCTACCCCGATGGTTGCCGCGGTGTCGAAGACGAACGGGTTCACGGTGTTCGAACCGCCGTCGTGGTCGTTCTCGCCGTCGTTCCCCGCGGCGAAGACCACCGCCACATTGTTATCTATCACGATGCGCTCGGCCAGACGGACGCTCGCGCTCGTCGGGTCCAGGTTGTCGAACGGGAATCCGGGGCCCCAGCTGTTCGTCACGACGCGAATGTTCGCCGGATTGTCGTTCGGCCTGGAGTGGTAGTATACCCACTCCAGCCCCGCATACTCGTCGATGGTCATGAAGAGCTCGCCCATGCTGAGGCCGATGAGCCATGCGTTGGGCGCGACCCCCTTTTTCCCGCCCGCCGACGCCGCCCCCGTCCCGGCGACGGTCCCGGCGCAATGCGTTCCGTGCCCCGAGGTTGTGTCGGTGTCGATGAACTCGAGCCATGGCTCTCCCGCGACGTCCTGGTCCTTCTTCGCGTTGAAGATGACCTTGTCGCCCTCCGCCGGCCTGACGCCGTTCTCTATGTCCCTCCGGGTGTACGGGAGGTCCGGGTGGGTCGCGTCGATGCCCGAATCCAGCACGACAACGGTGACCCCGGTACCGTCGATGGTCTCGGGGATGCCGCCGTCGCGCAGGACGGTGCGTTCCCAGACATCGACGGCGTTTATCGTGGCCGTGGTGACGTTCATGTGGCAGACGAGCGGCGCATTGTGCTCGATGTAGCGGACGCGTCCGTCTTCGGCCAGGTCGAGGATCGCGGCCTTGGGCCCCTCGACGAAGACGCCGTTCACCCGGTCCAGCGTTCTCAGGACCTCGAAGCCCCGGCGCTCGAGGGCGTCATCTCCCCCCGGACCGAGAGGCCCGTAGAACTGGACGAGCACCTCGAACCTATCGTCTGGAGCCGCACTGTCGAGCAGGGCTGCCAGCCCTCGTTGCAGCCGATTGGCGTCGTCCTGTGTGGATTCCGCATTCCACGGTTCCGCGGCCGCCGGGACGGGCATAGCCCCGCCGATTGTCATCAGGCCGACCAGTAACAGGGCGATCGCTCGCATCTCGAACTCCTCGGGCAGTAGTGGGGGAGGCATTCCAAATAATTTGCGGTCCGCACGGCCAGTGGGCCGGAGGAGTGCCCGCGGCAACCCTTTTATATGGCGGGCCCCAATGGTCCCGTGTCCGGGAGAAGGCGGGCGGCTCACGGCGCCGAAGGCGCTGAGGAAAGTCCCCCCTCCCTCGAAGAGGCGGGCGGGCGCAAGCCCGATGGTCGGGAGGCCAGGCCCCGCGAGAGCGGGCGCGGTTCGCCGCGACGGAGCAGAAACGACACAGCCCGCGGCCGACGATGATCCGTGTTGACGGGGAGGTGCCGGGGGAATTGGTGAAACGGCCGACCCCGCCGGAGCAAGCCCAAATAGGCGCAATAGCGCGGGTAGGGCGCTCAGTCAGATGCCGCCATCCGGCCTAGCCGGTGAACAGAAGGGGGCTTATGTCCTTGACCCGGACCCCCTGGCGGAGCGGTTCCACTGCTTCGCCGGGCGGTGATGGCATGCCGTGCCCCATCCATCAACCCGCTCGTGCATAGTTTCATATAATCACGGGTCGATTGAAAAAGGATGCGTCTTATCCTGTGCATCGACCGTGACAACGACTTCGGGGAGAAGGCGGGCGTCGAGAGCCCGGTCATCGGCCGGCGGAAGAACCTCTCGGCAGCACAGAAGCTAATCATGACGGATCCCGAGGACTCGGACGCCAACACGCTCTTCGCGGCGATAAGGGAATACGACATCCTCCGGTCACAGGGAGAGAGCGTGGCCATCGCGCTCCTGTGCGGGTCGAGGAACGTGGGGCGGGAATCCGACGATCGGGTGCGCGAGCAGTTGGACTCACTGCTGGCCCGTTTGAAACCCACTTCCGTCATCCTCTTCGACGATGGCGCGGAGGACGAGGCCCTGTCCCCGGTCATCGAGTCAAGGGTGCGGGTGGACAGGAAGGTCCGCGTGATCGTCCAGCAGAACGTTCGCATCGAATCCTTCTACTACATGTTGAAGAACGTCCTCATGAAGGACAGGGCCCGGAAGAAGGTCATGATACCCCTCGCCATGGCATGCATAACATGGGCCGTTGCGGCATTCGCCGGCCGCCCCGAGATAGGGACCGGCGCCATCGTCTTCCTCATCGGCCTGACCCTCCTCATATGGGCCTTCCACCTCGAGAACCTCGTCATCACCATGGGCAAGGACATGAGGAATGCGGTGCACAGCGGGGCGATATCGATATACCTGTACCTGTTCGCGCTCGTGGTCCTCGTGATAGGGATCGTGAACGGATACGCCCTAAGCAACGGCATCGACGTTGTGGACTACCGCGCCATGGAGTTCGTCCGCACGTCGCACTGGTACTATATCGGTGCGATATGGCTGGTCTTATTCGGCAGGGCGTTGGACAATTACCTTCGCCAGGATAGGCGGGACCACACGCTCTGGCCCCTGTCCATGGCCCTGTTCTCCGCTGGTTTCCTCCTGAACGGCGCCATCGGCCTCGCCGAGTTCACCCTCGGATACCGCCGAAGCAACCTGCTCGAGGTGTTCTGGAGCATCGTCATCGCCGCATTCATCGTGGGGGTGGGCATCGTCGGCCACAGTTACATCAAGGAACACACCTCCCAGATACTGCCGTCCGAAGACTGGAGGTTCTGAGGGTCAGCAATGGACATCGAGGAGCTTGCCATCAGGTACATCCAAGGCGATGCACATGCCGGCGACGAACTTCACCGGGCACTGCTCCCGGAAGAGCTCGAGGCGCTGATACAGGAGGTCAGGGCCTCCGGTGAGGGCGGCTCCTATGTCCTGGACATGGCGACGACGGGATTCACCGCGGGGTCCGCTGGGCTTGGCTGCAGGGGGTCGGGCGACGCCATCGTCCACAGGGCAGTGACTGGATTGTTCCCTCCGGACGGCCTTTCCATCCCCCCCTCGGAGATGGATGATTCCGGGGCGGTGCCCTTCGCGGGCGGGCACATCGTGGTCAGCGTCGACGGGATCCATTCCAGGCTCTCCCGTTTCCCATTCATTGCGGGCTTCCACGCTGCGCGGGCCGCCCTCCGCGATGTCATGGTCAAGGGCGCACGGCCCCTCGCCCTGACGTCGGACGTGCACCTCGCCAACGACGCCGACGTCGGCGCCATCCTCGATCTCTCGGCCGGGATATCGGCCGTTTCGGTGCTCACGGCCGTGCCGGTGGCGGGGGGGAGCACCCTGAGGATAGGCGGGGATATGGTCCGCGGGACGCGCCTCACGGGGAGCGTCGGCGCGGTCGGTTTCGCCGAACGTCTCGCGCCACGGAGGGACGTGGCCGCTGGCGACGTGCTCATATCGACGGTCGGCTCGGGCGGAGGGACGATCGCGACGACCGCGATATACAACGGAATGCATCGGATCGTCGGTCGGACCCTGAACGTCGACTTCTTCAGGGACATCCGCGCGATGCTCGAGCCGGGCGTCCATCACGCGCTCCTCGACATCACGAACGGTGGCATTCGCGGGGATGCCTCCGACCTCGTCTCGGGCCGCGCACTCGACATCGTGCTCGACGGCCGGGCGCTTCGCGGGACCGTGGACCCAACGGTCCTGGGCATGCTCGACGCCCTCGGTATCGATCCAATTGGCATCTCGACCGATGCGATCCTCGCCGTCGTCCCGACATGCTCCGCGAGCGCAGTCCTCGCTTCGGTGGAGGCCTCCGGTGGCCGGGCGGTATGCGTCGGCCGCGTCGTCGAGGGCGCCGGGCGGGTCATCCTCGAAACTGCGGAAGGGTCAATGGAGATACGGCCCCCATCCCGGGAGGCGCCATACACCCCGATCAAGAAGGTCGTCTCCCGCAGGAAGGTCGACCTCGTCGGCCTCTCCCGCGCAGTGGATGAGGCGGCCGGAACGGCGTCGCGAAAGGCCGCACGCGTTCTAGAAGAGGTGAGGCATGGACCTCGGTGAATGGCTCCCCCTGTACGGCCAGATCGCCGCGGATTTCGGCTACGATCCGGCCGAGGACCTCAGGGCGGCGCGCATCCTCGACGGACTCATTGACGAGGATGACCTCTGGCCGACCCTCGCGGGCAAGATCAAGGGAGCGCGCGTGGTGATAGCCGGCGCGGCCCTCGAGCATGGACCGCCGGTCGCCGACCTGCTCGTCGCGGCCGACGGGGCCACCACGGCGCTCATCGAGCGCGGACATCTGCCCGATGTCATTGTGACGGACCTCGACGGCATCGTGGAGGACCAGATCGAGTGCCAGCGGAAGGGCTCGCTGGTCGTCATCCATGCTCACGGGGACAATGTCGACGCGCTGGTGCGCCACGTCCCCGAGTTCGAGGGGCCCATCATGGGGACGACCCAGGTCGAGCCCTTCGGAAGGTTGCGCAACTTCGGGGGTTTCACCGACGGCGACCGCGCGGTCATGATCGCGGATGCCCTCGGCGCTGCCAGTATCGTCCTCGCCGGCTTCCGTTTCGACAGGCTGGGACGGTACTCCTTCCACCGGGACCCCGGAGTGAAGTTGAAGAAACTGGCATGGGCTCGCAGGATCATAGGGATGTCAAGGGCGCCCGTGTCGTTCCAGACCGGCATCCCTTGATGCTTGAGAACTCGGAAGTGGAAGGTGGCATGGCACATGAGATTCAACGAACGACCACGGGAGCCACGCATCCACTTTGCGGGGAAGGCCCCGGTCAAGCCTTCTTCATTTGCTTGCCGACCTCTCTGAGCGCGGACAGGAGCGACTCCATGTCCTGCTTCATCGTCTTGATCTGCTCGGTCTTCTCCTTGGGCGTCAGTTCCTCGTCGGCCGAGATCTCGATCATCGCCCCCACCATCTCCTCCACCGCCTCCGCCACAGAGGAGACCTCGTCCGCGCGCTTGGTCATCGTCTTGCGGATCTCCTTGACGTTCCCGAGGAGCTCCCACTGGGCCTCGAGCATGGCCTTGTCCTTCTCGAGCGCTTCCTCCTTGATCTTGAGCTTCCTCTCCTTCGGGCTCAACTTGCCGTCCTCCACGCCGATCGGCGCCTCGAGCTCTTTCAGCATCCTCTCGAGTTCGGCTTCCCGTCCCGCAAGGGCTTTCTCGCGCTCATCGAGCTCCTTCGCCTTTGCGGAGGACGCTCGGTCGGCCTTGCCTGCCTTCTTGACCTCGGCCTCGAGCTCGGATATCCGCTTGGCGGACGCGCTCTCCTTCTCGGCGAGCCTGGCAACGAGGGCCTCCTCCCTGGAGGCGAGCTCGGCCTCGCGCTCTTCGAGGTCCGCCTTCAGCCCTTCGAGCTCCACCATGATCCTGATGGCGTCATCCTCTGTGAAGCCACCCGCGGCCGTGGGGGCCTTCTTCGCCTTCGCCTCGAGATCGAGGATCCGGCCGGTGTACTCCCCCTCCATCTCCTCCAGTTGCTGCCTCAGGCTATTGCTCTCGTCCCGCTCGGCCTCGATCATCACCTCGAGCTGCGCGATCTTCTCCCCGGCCTCCCTCTCCGCCTTTTCGAGTGCCTCGTCCTTCTCGCCGAGCTCCTTCCCGAGGACCTCCCTGAGGACGCGCTCGAGCCTCTGGGCGGCCTTCTTGTCGATGCCGCCGCCGGCGGCAGACCTCTCGACCATCTTGGCAAGGCTCTCGATCTTCTCGTTCACGCTCCCGGCGCTCGCGAGCCTGGCCGTGGATTCGCTCAGCTCCGCCTCGAGCTCAGCGATGCGGCCGTCGCGTTCACTCAGCTCCTTCTGGAGCGCGCCTATCGTCGAGTCCCCTTCGGGTCCAAAGGGTCCGCCGGAAGTCTCGTAACGTTCCTTGAGCCGCTCGACCTCCAGGACCGCCTCGTCCCTGGCCTTCTTGACCTCCGCATCGAGCAGTTGGATGCGCTTGGCGCTCTCGTCGAGGGAACGCTTCAGGTCTTCATTCTGCTGGCTTACCTCCGAGAGCCTGTCGAGGGATTCCCTCTCCTGATCCGTCATCGCGCCGGCCTCGCCCTCCTTCAGGGCCTTCTCGCGCCGCTTGAGATCGCGTTCGCGCTCCTTCAACATCTCGTCGCGCTTCTTCAGCTCGTGCTCGACGGTCGCCCGGTCCTCGCCAATGCGGGCCTCACGCTCGTCCAGCTCCGTTTTGAACACGGCGAGGCGCTCACGCTCGCCGTCAAGGGCCCTCAACTCGCCCGCGATGTCCCCCTTGGTCGACTCGATATCCTTCGTTATGACCTTCTCGCGGTCCCTCAGGACCTTCTCCAGATCGACGATGTCCTTCTCGCGCTGGGATAGGGCCCGGTTCTTCTTCTCGATGAGCGCCCTCTCCTTCTCGATATCGGGTAACTGCGACTCCTTCTCTTTCAGCATCTTCTCCAGGCCAATGATCTCCTTCTCCCGGGATGCCAGTTCCTCCTCCCTCTTCGCAAGGAACTCCCGCCTCTTGGCGAGCCCCTTGAGCTCCTTCTCCCCCTCGGCGACCTCACCCTCCCGCTGAGCGAGCGCCTTGGCTCTCTTCTCGACCTCCGCGAGGTCGCGGAACTCGCCCTTGCGCGCCTCGACCGAAGCGCTCAGTTCGGCCAGCTCCCCCTTCATCGCGTCGATGGCCTTCTCGAGCTCGTCCCTGTTGGCCTTCAGTTCGCTGTTGGCCCGTGCCTCCCTCTCTGCGAGGGCCTTCTCCCGCTCCTTGACCGCTGCGGTCCTGTCCTCGAGGACCCTGACCGCGGCCTCGCGCTCGTCGAGCTCGCCCTTCTTCTCCTTGATCCTGTCGATCTCCCCCTTGAGGCGCTTTCTTATCTCCGTGTCGCGCTTCGAGAGTTCCATCTCTTTCGCATCCAGAGCCTTCTTCCTCTCGGCAAGCGCCCTGTCCCTCTCGTCCGACGCGCTGCGGAGGGCGACCTTCCTTTCGGCGATGGCCTTCGAGAGCCCTTCGAGGCTCTCCTTCACCACGACGATGCCCTCCAGGGCGACCTCGCTCCCCTCGCTCGCGCTTGAGATCGATTCAATGATCTTCTTCCGGTCGGCTTCGGCCTTCTCGGCCCTCGACCGGGCGGCCTCGTCCGTGGCCTTCCCTGCGGAAGCTGCCTCCTCGATCCGCTTTCTCTCGGCATCGATGGCTCGCTCGCGTTCGAGCAGCAGCTGCTCCCGCTCGCTCAGCCTCTTGCTCCGTTCCACGACCTCCCTCACCTTCGCCGACGACGCCTCCTTGTCGGCCTCGGCACGCGCGATCGCCTTCTCGCGCTCCTCAATGGCCTTCTCCCGTTCGGCCAGGCGCTTGACCCTCTCGACAAGGTCCTTATGCTTCGCCCCGGTCTGGGCGGCGGACTTCTCGCTTTCCTCGAGGGCCTTCTCCCTCTCTTCCAGGCGCCTCGCCCTCTCGGTGAGCTCCTTCTGCTTCGCCTCTGCCTGGGCGACGGACTTCTCGCGTTCCTCGAGGGTTCTCTCCCGCTCTGAAAGGCGCTTCGCCCTCTCGGTGAGCTCCCTATACCTCTTCTCGGCCGCCGAGGTGGCCTTCTCACGCTCCTCGATGGCCTTCTCCCGGGCGGCGAGCGCTTCCGATGGTTTTGACGATCCGATGGCCTTCTCCCGGGCCACCAGCTCCCTGCCCTTCGCCTCCAGCGCGTCGCGGACGCCCGCGAGCTTCGCGCGCTCCGCTTCGAGCGAGGTCTCGCCGTCCTGAAGCGCCTTGCGGTCGATCAGTAAAGCCTTCTGCCCCTCGACGAGGGCGCGCTTCTCCCCCATGATCGAGGCCCGCTCGCTCTCGAGTGCATTCTTCTGCTGGTCGAGCGCGGCCTTCTTATCCTTCATCGTGGCGAAGATCGAACGCGCCTTCTCCTCCCGTTCGGTGAGGGCGCGCTCGCGTCCAGCAAGTTCCTCGTTCGCCGCGACGAGGGCCCTCCTCCGTTCGGGCAGGCCTCCGTCCCCCGTGAGCAGGTTTGACATTTCCTTTAGGGCGGATTCGAGCCCGCCAAGCCTCGTTGCCAAGGCCTCCTGGTCGGCGCTGGATCCCTCGATGGTCTCGCGGAACTCCTCCCGCGCCCTCGCGATCGCCGCGCTCCGATCGGCGGAGGCGGCCCGCTCGGCGTCCAGCGCCTCCTTGGCCTCGGCGACGTCCTCCCTTTCGCGCATGGCATCCGCCCTGATCCGGTTGGCCTGCTCGGCCGCAGCGGCTATCTCCGCCTTCTTCGCGGCGATCCTCTCCCTCGCCTGCCGCTCGGCCCTTTCGAGGTTCTCCGCCTTCGCCCGGACATCGTTCTCCCGGGCCTCGAGGGCCTTTGACAGGGTATCGCTCTTCTCCGTCAGGGCCCTCTCGCGGGCCTCGGCCGCCGATGCCCTCCCCTCGATGGCCGTGAGGACCTCCTTGCGTTTCGAAATGGCGTCAGTGAGCCCCTCCATCTCATCCTTGAGGCCGGAGATCCTCTCGGCGTCCTCGGTGATGATCTTCCGCATGTTATCCTGGGTCTTCCTGAGTCGGGCGATGTCCTCCTCCATGGCCGTGTGCTTGGCGGCAAGGCGTTCGGTCTCCTTCTCCCGCTCCTCGTGGGTCGTCCTGATGCTCTCGACCCGCGACTCGAGCTCCGTGAGCTCCTTCACCATGGCGGCCTTCCGCTCCCTCGAGCTCTCGGTCAGCTCATTGACCTCCCTCTCGATGGCCTGCCTCTTCTCGTCAGCCATCTTCCGGAGCTTCGAGATCTTCCTCTCGAGCTCCGCCTTCTCATCCCGGGCGGCGGTTATGGCCTTCTCCCTCTGCCCGGCGAAAACCTCGAGTTCGGCCTCCAGCTCGGCGTTGCGGGCGGCGAGTGCCTTCTCCTTCGTGGCGACCTCCTTCCGACGGTCTTCGAGGGTCCGGTCGAGCCGCGAGAGCTCCTCCCCCCGTTCCGTCCTCCTTTCGGCGACGGCCGCCTCGAGCTCCCCCATCTCCTTCTTGATCGTGATCTTCCGCTGCTTGACGTCCTCTGTGAACGCCGCCATCTCCGCCTCGAGCTCCCGCTCGATCGCCTCCTTCTCGGACCCGAGTGCCCTCCGGCGCTCGGCCAGGCCGCTCTCGAAGGCCTGGACCTCGTCCTCCATGCCCTTGCGCTTCGCCGCGAGCGTCGACTCCACTCTCTTGAGTTCCCCGTCCACAGCCTTCCGGCGTTCCTCGACCTTGGAACCGATGACCTCGAGCTCCTTCCGGGCTGACTCCTGGCCCTCCTTCAAGGCCGACAGTTCGGACCGGCCCGTCTCCAGGTCCTTCCGGGCCTCCGCCGCGTTCTCCCTGAGCTCCCTTATCTCGGCTACGAGTGCCTCCTTTTGCCGCTGGGCGTCCGCGCGCATCTGCTGGACCTTCTTCTCGAGGGTCCCGCGGCGTTCCTCGGCGGCCTCCTGCGCGTTCCCGAGCTCGTTCTCGAGGGCACCTCGCGCCTTCTCCAGCTCCGTCTCCATCTCCTTCCGTTTCGAGGCGACCTCCGAATCGATGACGGCGATCTCCTCCTCCGCGGCGATCCTCCGCTCCCGGATCCGGGCATCGAGCTCCGCGATCGCCGCCTCGGCGGCCTGACGCTCCTCGACCGCGGCCTTCGCCTCTGCGGCCTCGGCCCTCAGCTTCTTGATATCGTTCTCCAGACGCTCCTTCTCCTTCAGACCATTGGCCTTCATCTGGGCGATCTTCTGGCCGATGGACCTCTCCCGGTCCTCCGCCTCCGCTCGCGCTTTCTCGGCCTCCCCCTCGAGGGATGCGATCTCCTCCTCGAGGGCGGACCTCCTCGAGATCATTTCCGCCTCCGCGGATTCCCGCTTCCGGGCCAGGTCCGCCTCCAGGGTCGTGATCTCCTTCTCGAAAGTGCGGCGGCGCACCGCCGCCTCCATCTCGATCCCCTCCAGGATCTCGGCCTTCCGTTCCTCGGCGGCGCCCTCGAGCTCCTCGAGCTCGGCACGGACCTCGGCCTTCCGTTCCTCGGCGGCGCCCTCGAGCTCCTCGAGCTCGGCACGGACCTCGGCCTTCCGTCGCTCTGCTTCCTTACGGACCTTGTCGAGGTCGCGCTCGGCGGCCTCGGCGGCCGACCTGCGCTTTTTTTCGGCCCGTTCCTCGATTTCGGCCAGTTCGTCGCGGATGGCAGCCTGCCTCTCCTCCACGGCGGCCTCCAGGCCTCCTGTATCCTCCATGAGCTCCTCGCGCCTCCGCCCGGCTCCCTCCGCTGGTCCCCTGTCCGGTGGGACCCCCCTCTTGGCGGGTGGGGCTTCGGCTGCGGGGCGTGCGGGCTCCGCTGCCCCGCTGTCGCCCTCGCCTAGGTCGAGCGACCCGAACTCCCCGTCGAACGAGATATCCAGCCCTGCGGAGGAATCCGGAAGGTCGGCCCTCTCACCCGTCGGGGGCGCCGCCTCGGTCGCGGGCTTTCGGGGCTCTTCGACGGCGGATACCTCGGTCTCTACCGCGGCCCATGACATCTCCCCCCCCGCTTCCTCCGTGGCCCCTTCCCCCTCTTCCCCGCAGGACTCGAGGCACTTTCCCTTCCCGGTCAACGCCTTCGGGTTCGAGGGCTCTATTTCGAGGATCCTCGTGTAGATGTCGATCGCCTCACGGAAGCGCTTCATAGCGCGCAGCGTGATGGCCAGATTGTTCATGATGCGGACGTTGTCTGGCTCGAGCTCGACACCCCGCTTGAACTCAACGAGGGCTGCGTCGTAATCGCCTTCTTTGAAGTACGCATTGCCCTTCGATCGGTGTGCTTCGCCCTTTCCGGGGTCCGTCATGGGTCCGCCGCCTTACTGGAACAGTTTCCTCAGCCTCAACTTGTCCTCCAGGCTCGCCTCCACCTTCAGCGTCCTGTCGACGAGCATCGCCCTCATCGGGCTTACGTCGCCGTTGAATATGCCCACGAGGACCTCGGCCGTGGTCGTTATCCTGACGTCTGGCGCATTCACATCGTCGACGATGGCGAGGCTCTTGTCCCTCAGCTCGAGGGTCAAACGCCGTTCCCCCATGTCCAGCAGGATGGTCCTGTGGATGCCCTCCAGGTCCGATGCGAGCCTCTCATCGGCGGCCACCTTTCTGTTGAACTCACCCAACTTGGCATGGATGATGTCCATTGCGTCAGCCGTCATGCAGCGCCCATATACTCGTTTTAGGATAAAAACTTAATCTGGTCGCGAGAAGGAAGGGCGGTGGCCTGGCCCGTCGCGCTCCCGTGCCCGGAGTGCCCCATTGGCCGATCCATCGCCGCCCTCCTCCAGCGGTCGTCGCGACGCGTTGCATCCCCCAACCTGTACCGCGTGACCGGCACACGGTCGCACTTCAGCCAGTCCTGGAGGCCGATGCCCGTCCGGTCCGGAACGTCCCGTACATGGCACCGTCGCCAGTCCCGTTCCCGCGTGGTCGTCGGTGCGATGCGCCTCCCGACCGGTCCATCTCGCGACGGCATCATTATATACGGCGGGCCCGCATCGCGGTCCGTGGGCCTGCGGGATCTCGTCGACAGTATGCGGGCGGACTGGTGGTCGGCGCTCGCACTGGGCGTTCTGGTATACCTGCTGCTCTCTCCCCTCGCGATCGTGCCACTTTACATCGGCCCGGTGCTGATGGTCAGCCTTGCACCCTACCTCAGCGCAAGGGCTTCGCTCGCGGACACGGAGAAGCGCCGGACCGTGCTCGGCGGTGTCATGGGCCTCCTCGAGGCCGTCATCCTCATCGTCGTCGTGCACTCGCTGCTCTCCCTCATCCTCGGCTCGGTGTACGTGTCCACCCTCGAGGGGCTTCTGGCTGGAGCTGCCCTCGGCCTCAGCGCCATCTTTGGCGCCCTCGGCGCGGCCTCCCTCGAGCATTCACCGCCCCGATGACCTGCCGCCGACATGTACTGGGTTGTATGCTCTGGCCCGCGGATCACCATTCATGAGGGGGATCGAGCCAGCAACGATCGGCTGATCGATGATATCACACGGATCGCCGGGCAAGATGTCAACCGATTGTGCGACACGGAACGCTATGGCTTCATCCCAAAAGTCCATTGGCGGCACATAACGTGATTGTTGCGAGCAATTCGCAGAACGAGCCAGTAATTCCAAGGCCCCCCCT
Organism: Thermoplasmata archaeon; assembly: GCA_022615805.1. Classification (GTDB taxonomy): domain Archaea; phylum Thermoplasmatota; class JAKEGO01; order JAKEGO01; family JAKEGO01; genus JAKEGO01. The sequence goes on along the minus strand of JAKEGO010000101.1, from coordinate 9,713 downwards.
CCCATTCCAGCAGACCCGACTTTTGGGATGTTAGCCAACGCTATGAGAAACCTTTTTAACCCCCTGTGTCGAGTCTCCCCGAGGGCTATGAGGCTTGGCATCATCGGTTGCGGAGCCATCGGCTCGCGCGTGTCCGTGGAGGCCGCAGGCATGGCCGCCGTCGAGGCGGTCCTTCTCAACGACCGGCATCCCGAGAGGGCGTGCTGCCTCGCCGGGGGGAAGGTCCAGGTCGCGACCCTCGAACGGATCCTGGAGGAATGCGACGTCCTCCTCGAGGCCGCCGTGCCCGATGCCGTGCCCCAGGTCATCCCACCAGCTCTCGACCGGGGGCTCGACGTGATCGTCATGAGCTCCGGGGCCTTCCTCGACCGCGAGTTCGCCGAGGATATGGGGCGCCGCGCTGCCCGCTCCGGCTCCATAGTGCACATCCCCTCCGGTGCGATATGCGCGATCGACGCCCTGAGGGCCGCCGCCGTGGGCTCGATCGGACGGCTCGTCATCACCACCCACAAGAGCCCTGGGTCCATACGCCCATCGGCCGAGTTCGCAAAGGAAACGGGGATCGACCTGTCAGCGATCGGGGCGCCGACGCTGATATTCGAGGGCTCTCCTTCGGATGGGATCCGCTATTTCCCGCGGAACGTCAACGTCGCCGCCACCGTCCGGCTGGCCGTCGGACCGGATGTCGACATGGTGCTAAGGGTCATCGCGGACCCCACGATCGACCGCAACCGGCACGAGATAGAGGTCGAGGGCGAGTTCGGGAGCCTTTCCCTCACGCTCGACAACCTGCCGTCGGACAATCCCGGCACGAGCGAGCTCGCTGTGCTCTCGGCGGTGAGCATCCTTCGCCAGATGCTCTCCAACGTCAAGGTGGGGAACTGAGCCCACCGGCGAGGATGTGACAAGCATGGACCCGGAACGATTCGTCAGCGAGACCGTCGAAGCCCTCCGGAAGAAGCTGGACGCTCCCGCGATCCTCGGCGCATCCGGCGGCGTCGACAGCACGGTGGTCGCCGCGCTGGCGCACAGTGCCATCGGCGATCGCCTGACCCCTATCTTCGTCGACACCGGCTACATGAGGAAGGGCGAGGGGGATGCCGTCCGCCGCCTGTACGAGGAGCTCGGGATCGAGCTCGTCTTCGTGGACGCTTCCGAGAGGTTCTATGCCGCCCTCGAGGGGGTGATAGAGCCGGAGAGGAAACGGCGGGCGATAGGGCACACGTTCATCGACGTCTTCGCGGAGGCGGCCATGCGGATCGACGCCACCTACCTCCTCCAGGGGACCATAGCCCCCGACTGGATCGAGTCCGGCGGCGGCATCCGTGACACGATCAAATCGCACCACAATGTCGGCGGGCTCCCGGAGGTACTTCACATGACCCTCGTGGAGCCGATAAGGGACCTATACAAGGACGAGGTCCGGGAGGTCGCGCGTCATCTCGGCATCCCCGTCGCAAAGAAGCAGCCCTATCCGGGGCCCGGCCTCGCGATCCGCATCCTCGGTGAGGCGACGAGGGATCGGACGCGTATCGTGAGGGAGGCCTGCTACATCGTCGAGACGGAGATCGCCGCGGCGGCGGGGTCCGGCGCCCTCGAGGAGCCATGGCAGTACTTCGCGGTGCTCCTGCCGATCCGCTCCGTCGGCGTCCACGGCGACCTCAGGGCATACGGCTACACGATAGTCGTGCGGGCCGTATATTCGCTCGACGGTATGACCGCCAACTATGCGCAGATACCGCACCAGGTCCTGGACCGCATCTCCAGACGCATCGCCAACGAGATGGGCGAGGACGTGACCCGGGTAGTGTACGATATCACGAACAAGCCGCCGGGGACGATCGAGTGGGAATAATACCACTTTTTCTTGAGTAAATGGCATAAGCCTCCTGCAGATGGCACTTCAGGAAAAAGTGGTGAACAAAAAGGGACTACCCTTCGTTGTGAAGGTATCTGAGGCGGGTAGGCCGGGACTGATCAAGTCTTCCTTGATCAAAGTGGTAGTGCCTTGTTCCCGAATGAGTTCAGTGACCATCGAGGCAATTCCCAGGTCAATAGTGCACCGGTTGGCCCCATCGCTGATCCTCGTCGTCCTTTCTGGACATTGCGCCGGTGCAGGTCGGGCGGCCCTGCGGCCCTCCTATGCCCTTATGCCGGCCCAACGGCCAATGTCACGTGCCATTCCAGCATCGTAATATATCCGGAGGGAAATATACGCGGGATGAAGGTGCCGCTCCGCCCGCTCGCGATGGTCCTCCTGGTCTCCGCGGCAATGCTGTCCCTCCAGGGTGCCGCGTCGCAGGCCATCGAGGGGACGCAGGCGTCTTCCGGGTTCGGCCATTCGGTGGCAGTCGGGGACTTCGATGGTGACGGGTCCGACGACCTCGCCGTGGGGGCGCCATTCTGGGACGCCTCTTCGACGAACAGGGGCGCGGTCCTGGTCTTCCTTGGACCCATCACATCGGACCTCGACTCGACGGATGCGGACAGCGTATGGTACGGCGAGGCGGCGCACGACAACGCTGGATGGGCCCTTGCGGCTGGGGACCTCGACCGCGACGGCATCGACGATCTCGTCATCGGGAGCCCGTACAGCGACGGGTCATACCCGAACGCGGGCCAGGTATACATCGTCTTCGGGCGGCGAACGTTCCCCTCCGCGTCATCGCTTTACTCGGCCAACGCCTCCTACCTGGGCCTCGACAACGGCGACCGCGTGGGCAGCGCCCTGGCGTGCGGGGATGTCGACGGTGATGGTTACGACGACGTGGTCATAGCGTCCCCGTACGTGGACACGGATGTCGTGGACGCGGGCTCCATCTACATCGTTTTCGGCAAGGCTTCCGGGTGGAACATGGACACGCGCGTCAACAAGGCCGACTCCCACTACCGGGGCTCGACGACCGGCCACGGCCTCGGATTCAACGTCTCGTGCGGCGATGTCAACGCGGACGGCCGCTCCGACATCCTGATCGGCGCCCCGTGGAAGAACATCCTCCACGACCGGGAGGGGGTCGCCTACATCTGCTACGGCCGCGCGGGCCCATGGCCCGAATTCTCCGACAGACGGGAGGCGAAGTCGCTGAACGCTTCCTTCAGAGGCGGAACGGACGGCGCCCTCCTGGGATGGGCGGTCTCGGCCGGCGTGGACGTCGATGGCGACGGCATCGGCGACATCCTGCTCGGGGCGCCAGGAGGCGCCGGAAGGGCGTTCGTCATGCGCGGGGGCGAACCCTGGGGCGCGGAGGTACCGGCGTCGACCCTGGCCAACAGGACCATCCACGCGGAAGGCGCGGACGACCGGTGCGGGCGGTCCATCGTGGCGGCGGTCTTCGAGAGGTCCCTCACCGGCGGGATAGTCGTAGGTGCCCCGATGGCCGGCGGAGGGCGCGGTGCCTATTCGGTGCTCGCTCCGTGGCGCGAGGGCAATTTCTCCGACGGGTGGGTCGAGAACGGCACATACAACGGCTCCCTCGGCTATGCCCTGTGCTCCGGTGACATGGACGGCGACCGCCTCTTCGACGTCATCGCCACCGCGCCCTGGGCGAACACGACCGTCGCCCAGGGGGGTGTCGTCGTGATCGATTCGCGGGAGAGCAACGTGGCTCCCTCGATCGGCTCCATCGCGTTCCAGCAGAACGGCTCGGCAGAGTCCGGCTTCTTCCTGAGGAAGAACGCCCCGATATACATCGACGCAACGGGCTCCACCGGCGGACCGCTCCCCGACGTGGCATGGGTGCGGGTGAACTCGTCCTCCGACGGGCGCGGGGTCCTGGTCCCCCTCCTCGAGACCGGGGGTGCGACGGGCGTCTACCGAGGCCATTTCCTCGCGAGCGCCGCGTCCGACGAGGACGCAATGGTCCTGGGGAGCAGGTGGGGCGATTTCGTCCGCGCCGTCGCTGGTAGCGTCAACCGGAGGGCGGTCCTCAACATCCCGCCTTACGTTCCCGAGGGCGACACGACATGGATCGACGAGGATGCCCTCTACTCGCGCCACTACGTCCATGTCGACGACAACGGGGACCCGGTGGCGTGGTACGTGAACACGACCGCCGGATGGCTTCAGTGGCAGTCCGGGCCTAAGGACCTTTACGGCGTGCCTGACAACGGGGATGTCGGCACGTACCAGGTCGACATCCGGATAGAGGACCCCTTCTCCGGAAACTACAGCCGGTCGTTCAACGTCACCGTGAACAACACCCCTCCGACGATACTCACGGCCGACGTCACCGTGGCCTACGAGGACGCGCACTACGAGGTCGATTACGCTTCGGCGGACGACGGGGCCGGCGCGGCATGGTACTTCGCATCGAACGCGACCTGGCTTGACTTCGATACAGGTACTGCCGTCCTGAGCGGCGACCCAGGGAACGCGGACGTCGGCCTGTGGTGGGTGAACGTCAGCGTCGTTGATGGGAACGGCGGGACGGACTTCCACCTCTTCGTCCTCGAGGTGCGGAACGTTCCCCTGACCATCACGACCGCGGACGACGCCAACGTGTGGCAGGACGAGGCGTACCTCACGGACTACGACAGCACGGACGACCCCGACGTGACATGGTCCCTGCTGACGAACGCTTCGTGGCTCGGGATCGGCGGCGCCGACGGCATCCTCTCCGGGACGCCGGACAACTGGGACGTCGGGTCCTTCTTCGTGAACGTGTCGGTCCGGGACGGCAAGGGGGGTCTCGATTTTCACAACTTCACCCTCCGGGTGCGGAACCTCCCGCCCGTGCTGACCATCGATGACCCATTGGCGGCGAAGGAGGGCTCGTCCTTCTCGGAGGCGCTGAACTTCACGGACAACGGGACGGGCACGGTCCTCGAGATCACGACCGACGCCCTCTGGCTCCAGGACATCGGCACCGTCCTCCGGGGAATCCCGACCGACAGCGACGTGGGGACGTATTTCCTCGATGTGAAGGTCACCGACATGTGGGGCGCGTTCGCGCGGCGGAACGTCACACTCATCGTCGAGAACGTCCCCCCGGAGCTGGTGGGCACGCCGCCCGCCCTCGCGCGCGAGGACCAGCCGTACGAGTACGACATGAACGCCTCGGACCAGAACGTCACGTGGGCGATCGAGGGCGCGCCTTGGCTCTCCATCGACGCGAACGGCACGATGAGGGGCACGCCGGCCAACGCCGACGTGGGAGTCTCTACCGTGAACGTCACTGCCACCGACAGACATGGGGGCGTCGGGGTCATCTCGTTCGAGGTGAACGTGACGAACGTCCCGGCATCGGTGGTGGCATTCCCACCGGTGACGGCGCTCGAGGACGAGGATTACATCGCGTGGTTCAACTGCACGGACGAGCCCGTGTCGTGGTCGCTCGACACGGATGCCCCGTGGCTGTCAATGGCGTCGTATTACGCCCCCGGGCACGGCAGGACGATCGCCCGCCTGTCCGGGACACCGATGAACCGGGACGTCGGAACGTGGAACGTGACCGTGACGGCGGACGACGGCCATGGGGGCTCTACCCCGTTCAGGTTCGAGCTCGAGGTCCTGAACGTCGCTCCCGTCATCACCACCGTGCCCCCGGGGAAGGTGCTCGAGGATTCGGCCTACGGGTTCGACATCGACTCATCCGACGACCCGGACGTCACATGGTCCCTCCAGACGGTGGCGACATGGCTGTCCGTCAACGCGACGGGATGGCTCGGCGGCACGCCGAGCAACGTCCACGTCGGCATATGGCCAGTGTCCATAGTCGCCGACGACGGCAACGGCGGATCGGGGAGGCTCAACGTCTCGATATTCGTCGTGAACACCCCGCCAGCGATACTCAACCTGCCGCCCAGCTTCATCAGGGAGCGGGAGACACTTGACTTCGTCATGCTGTCGTCCGACGACGGCGATGTATCGTGGCAGCTCGGCGGGCCAGGGTGGCTCTCCATCGAGAGCGGCTCTGGCACGATCTCCGGCGCCCCGAGGAACGACGACGTCTCGCCCTGGGCGTACAACGTCACGATCGCCCTCCTCGACGGCAACAACGGGACGGACATCGTCCATACCGCGATCCAGGTGTTCAACTCGCCACCGGCCATTCTGACCGACCCTCCGCTGGAGGTGCTGGAGCGCCACCCCTACGAGGTCCATATGGCGTCCACGGACGACGGGGCGCACACGACCTGGTCCATCACGTCCAACGCGTCGTGGCTCGCCTTCGATGCCGGTTCCCAGATCCTCTGGGGCACCCCTTCCCCCGCTGACCTGGGCATCTTCTACGTCAACATATCGGTGAACGACGGTTTCGGCGGGCTGGCCTCCATCAACTTCACGGTGGAGGTGCTTAACGCGGCGCCATCGCTGGTCGTCCCCTACGTACCGCCCTTGTCGGAGGATGAGCCGTTCGGCCTCCCCGTCAGCGCCGAGTGGGACGAGCCGATATCTGCATGGGGCTTCGAGACCGATGCCCCGTGGCTCAGGTTCAACACGACCTCCCGGTGGCTCGAGGGGACTCCGGCCAACGCCGACGTCGGCCTCTGGTTCGCGAACGTCACGGCCACCGACGTCCTGGGGCTCACCGGTCACCTGAACATCTCTCTTCTGGTCGAGAACCGCCCTCCAGCGATCTCGCCCGTCCTCCCGAGGCTCCGGACGGTCGAGGACGCCTTCTACCGCATCGACTTCAACAGCACCGACCAGCCCGAAACGTGGAGCCTCGTCGGGCCGTCATGGCTGACGCTCGACCCGGCCACCGGCATACTATGGGGGACCCCCGGGGACGCGGACTTCGGCGGGCACGAGGTGGAGGTCACGGTATCGGACGGCAACGGGGGCACGGCGTCGGTCCCCTTCGTCCTCTACGTCCAGAACGTCAACGATCCGCCGCGGATCGAGGGCGAGGCGGTCGTCATCGCGAACTGCACCGAACCGTACCTGGTCAACTTCACGGGCGTGGACCCGGACGGGGACCCGCTCGAATGGGAGATACTGACCGGCCCGGACTTCCTCTACCTGTCGACCGACGGCTCCCTCAGCGGCCTCCCGTCCAACGAGCAGGCCGGCACCTACCCGGTATCGATCTTCGTCCGCGACCCGGAAGGGCTGACGGACTGGCGGAACTTCACGGTCGTCTTCCTGTACAAGGACGTGCCTCCCACACTGAGCCTGGGCGTCGTTTCTCCACCAGACGGCGATGACGAGACGACGTTCACCTTCACCGTCTGGTACAGGGACCCGGAGGGGAGCCCCCCTTCGAACATCCAGGTCCACGTCCAGGGCAGGCGGTACGACATGCGCCTGGACAGCGGCGTCGCGTCGGACGGCCAGTACGTCTTCCAGACCCGCCTGGGGCGGGGCACCTACGTCTTCTACTTCGAGGCGAGCGACGGCGTCCACGGGGCGCGTTACCTCACCGGGACGCCGGGTCCCGGGCGGGCGCAGACCCTGTCAGTCGGAAGGCACGACGACATCGGATGGCTGATATTGCTCGATACCGTGCTCATCGCGCTCGTGGCGGTCGTGCTGGCCATCGCTCTCGTCCTTTTACTCGTCCCGAAGGGGTCGCGGGACCCGTTGGTCCATCGCCTGAGAGCGCTCGGACGGCCGCGAACCCGGGCCGGTGAGGAGGCCGATGAGGAACCCGCCCCCTCTTCGGGGAGGCCGCCCCGTCCGGCCGCCCCTGTCGGGCGGGCGCCAGCGCGTCCCTCTGCCAAGGGGACGGCCCCCGTCCGGACCCGGGCCCCCAGGAGCGCGCAGCGGCAGGTGCCGCCCGCGCGCCGTCCGCGCCAAAGGGGACCCACCGCCCCGTGAACGAGCAGTTCGCCCCCGGGAAGGGATGGCGCCTCGCTCCCGCGGCGAACGACGGCTCCGCGCCGTCGCCCGGGCTCCGCGGGCGTCGGTCGGCACGGGAAGGCGATCCCCGACCGCCCCTTTTGCCCAATGCCCTGCCGAAATCAGCGTCCCCCTGCGTTGGAACGCCCTTTTCCGCAGATTCGCACCTCTTTCCACAAATATTTTATATAGACACCCCGAAATGCCAGTGAAGTGATGAAGATGAACCCCCGCAAGTTCTCGGGATCGCCAATGATCATGATGGCCGTTCTCCTCGCGCCCCTCGCGATTTGCGGCGCCGCGAACGCGGCCGGGTTGGTCAATCCCACCGTCACGGTCGACGAGATCTACTTCTACGATACGGCAGGGAACAGGACGACATGGGTCCTCATCGACCAGAATTACACGATCAACGCCACCGTCCGTGTCGAGGACACGACCCCCACCCGCGTAGTGACCAATGTCGAGGTTACATTCCGTGACGAGGGGGAGTTCATCGACACGGTCGTCATCGGTACGATCCAGTCGGGCGAGACGAGGTACGCCACCGTCAACTGGACTGGCACAGAGCCGCCGGGGGAGCACCTCCTCCAGGTCCAGGTCGACTCGTCGAGCAACGACAACGTGGACAACAGCAGCGTGATGACCGTCCATCGCGCGGAGGTCGACCTCGCTATCATGGGCGGAGAACCGGAAGAGCAGACGATCGCCCGCGGAGCCTCCGCCGTGTTCAGGTTCGACCTCGCCAACGAGGGGACGCTGGATGACACGTACGAACTCAACGTATCGGAATTCAACCCCAACGCATGGGACGTCAACGTGCTCGACGACTCGAACGCTGAGATCGACGAGATCACCGTCGGAGCCAGCGAGACCGTGGAGGTCCGCCTGCGCGTGAAGGCCACCCAGGCGGGCGCCAGGGACGTCGCGCTGATCAACCTCTCCGCGACGTCCAGCCTGGGCGCCGACATCACGGACGACGCGGTGACCAGGACGCGGGTCGTTTCCGGGATGCTGGTCGTGGACGGTGCGGAGGAAGCGAAGGACAGCGTCGTCAACTACTTCTCCGACTCCCTCGAGGCCGCCGAATACACCTTCGACATCCAGGTCGCACGCGAGGATCCGGTCTCCGCGGGCGACATGGCCAATTACCCCGTCATCCTATGGTCCGAGCCCGAGGGCTTCCTGGACCAGGACGAGGTCGAGGCGTTGACGACCTACATGGGATCCGGCCAGGCGACGGACAAACGCTCGATCCTCCTGAGCGGGAAGAACATAGCCGCCGGACTGGAGCAGACCGCCTGGGGCAGGACCTTCCTTCACAGCAAGCTCCAGGTCGACTTCAGCAACGGAACGACGTACGCCACCACCCTCGAGGGGGCGAACGACCCGATCGGCTCCGGATTGAGCCTCGACATCTCGCTCAACGGCGCGGGAAACGGCGCGCGAAACCAGGATTACGTGGACAACGTGACGGCCAGGGAGGCCGACCCAGTGTTCCTGTTCGACGGCGCCGACCTCGGCGGGACCCGCTACGAGGGCAACACGTTCAACGTCGTCTTCCTCTCTTTCGGCTTCGAGGGGATAAACGACGAGAGGGACCGCGACGCGATAATGAAGAGGCTGATGCTCTTCTTCCAGGGCGGGCTGCACGGCTTCGTCGTGACGATGAAGGAGTCCAAGGTCAGGTACATCGAGGGCGCCACCGTCATCCTCGAGGGCACGTCCTACGCCCAGGCCACGAACAGGGACGGCTATTACTTCTTCAGCGGGATCGCGCCCGGCGACTACACGGTCACGGTCGAGGCAGAGGGCTTCGAGGAGCCACAGGAGAACGAGAAGAAGAACATCGACGTGTACCGCGGCTCCGTGACCGAAGTCTCCGATTTCATCCTCAACATCAAGCCCGCGAGGTTCAACGGCGTGCTCC
>JAKEGO010000100.1 GCA_022615805.1 Thermoplasmata archaeon | reverse complement strand
GCGCCGCGCTCACGGGCGGCCCGGTGGCCTTCGACGCCTCGGGCTCCTCCGATGCGGAGACCGCGGCCCCATCGCTGCTCTTCAGGTGGGACTGGACGGGTGACGGGGTCTGGGACACCGACTGGTCCGCTGATGCCTTTGCCGAGTACACGTACGGGACGCCTGGCTTGTTCGAGGCCACCGTCGAGGTCCTGGACGGCGCGGGCCTCTCGTCCACCGCCTCTGCCACGGTCTACATCGCGGGCGAGGCGATCCCGGAGTTCTCGCTCCTGGTCTTGCCGGTCGTCGCCATGCTCATACTCGTGCTCGCGGCCCGGTCGTCCGCGCGGAGAAGGAAAGGGTAGGGCGCGGCTCAGTCCAGCACTATCGTCTCGATGGAGTACTTGAGGTAGCAGTCCGGGGTGTCGTCGTCGCCGTTCCCGTCGGACCACCAGGTGTCGTCGAGGGGCAGGACGGCCGTGTGGTCCTCCCAGAACACCTCTGAGACGGGCCAGTAGTCCATGGTCTCGTAGTCGGTCACGTTGTTGGCGCTGACCTCCCAGACGTCGTACGCCCTCACGTTGAACCTGACAGAGGGATCGTCGTCGGCCACGTCCACCGTATAGGAGAAGAACTCGCTGAGGGACCTGGTCGCGTTGTATATCTCGCTCTCCCCGACGAGGTCGTATGACCCGTCACCGTCGAGGTCCACATAGACCTTGAACCAGGCGTTCGGGTCGTACCTCGTCCTCACGTAGTTCTCCTCGTACCCGAGGAACTGGTAGGAGTCGATGGACACCTTCACCGCGGCGTCGCCCCCGTCGAAGAAGTCGGCGTTGTCCCCAACCCCATCGCCGTCCGCGTCGCTCGTCTCGTCCTCGTCGTCCGGGAATGCGTCGGCGTTGTCCCCCACCCCGTCATCGTCGGAGTCGGCCCACTCCGCCCTGTCCCTCGGGAACCGGTCCGAGTCGTTCGTGCGCCCGTCCCCGTCCCAGTCTCCTATCGAGGCGATCGGGGACAGCGACGGAGAGGCGAGGACGGCGAAGAGGAGCATCGCCATAACTATGAAAACCGCCGTCGAAATGATCATGACGCTATGGAGCGCCCTCTCCTCCCCGGCCAATGCCCGGTCCTCCTGTGCCAAGATGCATCATGTAGACTGCCCTCTAAAATACTTGCCATATCCGGTTTGGAGGTCCGCGCTGCGACAGTATAATTACCGCTGACGGGATTCATGCATCCGTGAAGCAGGCGTCGGTGGCGGTCTGGACCAGCGTCTTGGCCGCGGGCGTGTCGGCCGTCGTGCTGGTGCTGATGCTCGACAGGGGCCTCGCAGAGCCGGCCCCGGGCGAGACGCTCTCGCTCGACCCCCTCGGATGGGGGGTGCTCGTGGCTGCGATAGCGTGCCTGTCCGTGTCCTTGGCGATGGCCGCCTACGCGGAGTTCCTCAAGCGCGCCGTGGAGCACGCCTCCGCCCCTGCAGGTCCGACACCGTCGGACGAGGCACAGGAACAGCCCTCGCAGGAGGAGGGGGAGGCCGGCCCGGACCTGGGCCGGCTGACCGAGGACGAGAGGCGCCTGTACGAGATCATAGAGGCCGCCGGGGGCGAGGTCCTGCAGATGAAGCTCGTCTCCTCGGGGGAGTTCTCGAAGTCCAAAGTGACCCGCCTGCTCGACAAGCTCGAGGACCGGGACCTTATAAAGAGGGAGCGCCACGGGATGACCAACATGGTCAGGCTCAGCAAAGGTGAGTGAACCGGGCATTATTGCACTGTTATCTGGCCCCCTAGCCCCGTATTTCGTCTAGATGAAACCGTTCTCAGGCGAGAATCTGTAGGCTATTTCATCCATGGAGGATACTGGCGCGAGGAACGGTCGCGCCGGGCCACGAGGGCGCGGAACAGGCTCCCTCATCGCCGGAGGCCCGTCCTGCCCGATGCGTGCAGGGGGGGCGGTCCGGCAGACCTCAGTATAAAAATGGATTTGGATTCGGGGGAAACCAAAGCCAATCAACTCTAAGGGGCTCCAACCCTCCCTCCTCCCCAACTCTCCGTGCCAAGGAATGGGGGGGGCGAGCCCCGCCAAACCCCTTCTTCTTGTGGAGATGTCCGGGCTGCCGAAGCACCTCCGATCCCCCGGAATGGGCCGGGAAATGGCGTTCCGAGGGGATTGTCGGTGGCCCTCCGGGCGCAGGTCCGATTAGGGGCGGTGCGGGTGCGCGACTGCGGCGGCGGGCTATGACTGCCATGTCGAATTTCGTCAAATGAAACCGATTCTAGACAATGGATTAGATGCTGTTTCAGCCCTGGGGGAGGGTGCTAGTCAGTACTGACTACGTTCGGAGACTTAGGGGGAGAATGACAATGAGGAGTAGGAGCAGACTTGCGACCGCCCTCATGGCAGCAGCGATGATGCTGCTGCCCGCGGCGGCGCTTGGGACATCGGGCGAGTCCACGAGGGACTGGACCGTCCTGATGTATTTCGGAGCGGACAACGACCTGTATCAGGCGACGGAGTTCTGCGTCGATCAGACCTTGAAGGCCCTCGAAGAGGTCGAGGCCGACGGGGCCGAGGTGGCTTTCGTGCTGCTGATCGACGGACCGAACAACGGCGACACCGATGTGTTCGAGCTTACGGCGGCCGGCATGACGGAGAAGACCTCCGCCGCCTTCGGCATCGGCAACATCGAGAAGAGGATGACCGACCCGCAGACGATGATCGAGTTCCTCGGGTGGGCCATCCCGGCCTATCCCGCGGAGAAGACCATGCTCGTCCTCAAGAACGGGCATGCGTGGTGCGGCATATGCCCTGACGACACGAATGAGGACGTCGAGAACCTCCTGATGCCCATCGACGGCCTGAGGCTGGCCATCGAGACCGTGTACACCTCACTTGGCGACGCCTGGATAGACGCGCTCGTCTTCGACGGCGACAACATGGGCTCGATCGAGGTCGCATACGAGCTGAGGAAGGTCACGAGCTACTTCGTTGGGTCGCAGCAGCAGGTCCCGCTGGAGGGGCTGCCGTACTACCTCTTCACGAAGGACCTGGTGGCAGACCCGGCAATGCCGGTCGACGAGGCATGCATAGTCCTCACCCAGGACTACGTCAAGTACTACAACAACACCGGGGGCAGCAAGCCGAAGTACGACAAGCTGATCGCCAACTCCCAGATGTACGTGACCGCGGCCGTGTTCCAGATGGGCGAGAATGGCGAGAAGATCG
>JAKEGO010000099.1 GCA_022615805.1 Thermoplasmata archaeon | reverse complement strand
GGGAACGACGGCATCGACGTCATCCTGATGAGCGTCGGCACCGAGGACTCGAGCGACGGGTCGGACCAGGTCTCACTGGCCGTCAACGACACCGTGGAGAACGGTCTCGTCGTCATCGCAGCCATGGGGAACAGCAACAACACGGTCGTCCCATCCCCCGCCGCTGCCGACCTTGCGATCGCCGTGGGGGGCACGACGGATAGGGACACCGTCGACCGTGACCATGACGCACCTTGGCAGGAAGACGCCGCGACGGGCACGAACCGCGGTCCGAGGCTCGACGACGGGGACGATGACCCCTACGACGAGCTCAAGCCAGATGTCGTCGCGCCCGCTTACCAGATCCGTTCCGCAACCGGAGGACCAAGTTACGGACCCCCATTGTATGTGAGCACAAATCAAACACATGATGAATCCGGAACGAGCGCTGCCGCAGCTCACGTCGCCGGCATCGTCGCCCTGATGCTCGAGGCGAATCCCGACCTGAGACCGGAGGGGGACTACCACCCTATCCGGGAGATCCTTCGCGCCACAGCGGAATCTCGCGGAGATGCATACGACACGAACCTGAGCGCGAAGTACAACGCGACCTGGGGATACGGCCTCGTCGACGCCTACGGGGCTGTGGTAAGGGCCGAGGACCTCGCCAGTTCCGCGCTCGCCCTCCCCCTCGAGGTCGATTCCGGATACAAGACGACGTTCTCAGGAAAGATACGGGCGACATCGACCGAGCACACCGGCCGGGAGATGGTCCAGTTCAACTTCACCATGCATCGCGGGTGGAACGATGTGACGTCCGAGAGCAACGTCTCCGTCAGCATCGATGGGATCAAGGTCCTCGCAGCGAACGGCTCCAACGACCAGGCGGGGATGGACATCGTCGAGCGGCCCTCCACTCACGGGAGGTGGGTCATCGGAGGTTGGGCGAATCTTACGGGCGATCCCGGACGGCACTGGGTCAACGTGACCCTCAAGATGGCGGCTCCGCTCGTGGGGAGCGTCGAGGCCACGAGGCATTTCTTGCCGGAGTTCAACATCATGTACGGCAACAACTACTCGGCGGCGATCGCCAGGAACATCACCGTCAGGACGAGATGGGGGAGCGTTGGCGGCAAGGTGACCGACGACGCAACGGGCGACCCGCTCGACGCCGTCCGTGTTCGCCTGACCATAGAGGACACGTCCACCGTCGTCAACGAGACTTACACGGGGCCTGACGGCGCGTACCTTCTCGTCAACCTGACCGAGGATTACTACGACATGGAGTTCTTCGGTGCGGGATACATCAAGGACGATTCTAGCATCGCCCGTGTGAGGGTGCAGGCCGCCGTATTGAACGACGGCAACGACGTCGCGCTCGTCCGGGAGTCCGACGAGGGTTTCATCGAGGGAGTCGTTCGTAACGGAACGGGTGGAGGGCTGAGCGGCGCAACCGTCACGGTCCTGGACGGGACGTCCGAGGTCAATGAGACCGTCTCAGGGTCCAGTGGGTCCTACAGGGTCCGGGCTCCAGCGGGGAACTACGACGTAAGGTTCGAGCTCGATGGCTACGACAGCGAGACCGTCGGCCCCATCGATGTCGACACCGGACAGGTGACCTGGCTCAACGTCACCCTCGAGGAGGATGCCGGGCAGGGCAGCGTTAGGGGCACGGTCCGGGACGACCAGGGCGACCCGCTTGCCGATGCGGATGTCCGGGCATACATAGGGACCACCGCTATCGCCACGAGCACCACGGGTTCCAACGGCAGGTACATCATGTCCCTCGACGCCGGGACCTACCGCGTACGGTGCGTGCATCCCGATTACCAGGCCAATGAGGTCGACGGTGTCGAGGTCGCCGCGGGGGAAGAGACCGTGGTGGACTTCGACCTCGAGCCGGACTCGGAGAACGGATGGCTCTACGGCACGGTGAGCGAGTTCGGTACGGGGACGCCGCTGGGGGGAGCGACCGTCCTGGCGACGTCGGGCAAAAAAGACAGCGACGATACCACCGCCATGAACGGCACCTACCGCATCCTGCTCGAGCCCGACTACTACAACGTCGTCGTCAGCCTTGACGGTTACGAACAAAAACTCGCGGCGACGAGCATCCAGATCGTCGCCGGGGAGGGCAGGCTGCTCGACGTCGAACTGGTGCGGGAGAACGATGCCCCGGAGGTCCTCGACGTGTCGATCTCGCCATCCACCGTCGAGCCAGACGGTGCAACGCTGTTCCTGGTGACCGCCTCCGTTGATGACCCGGATGGACTGGAGGACATCGACCTCGTCACGGCAGACCTTTCCGCACTTGGCGGCTTGGCGACGCAGAGGCTGTACGATACGGGCACCCACGGGGACCTGTCGGCGGATGACGGCGTCTTCAGTTACGAGTCTACGGTCGCGATCGGTACCCCGGAGGGGTCCTACACGGTGGAGGTGACGGCGATGGACGACGCCGGCGAGACCGCCATCGACTCCGCGACGATGACCGTCAAGAAGGCGGGAGATGGGGATGGTGATGGTTCACCAGGTTTCGAGGGCATCGCCCTTGCCGCCGCTGGCATCGTTGCGATCGCCGCCTTCACGGCAAGGAAACGCTTTAAATAAGGGTACAGGATTGGGTGGACCGAATGACCCTAGAGGAGAACAGGTACCTGATTTACGAACTGGCGATCGGCATCATCGTGGTGCTGCTCATTGCCGCATGGATGAACCCGCCGGCGGAGGAGAGGGCGAAGGAGAAGAAGGCCACCATGGGCGATGCCCTCTACGTGTGGTACGTGGGTTATTTCGATGACGGTTCTGTCTTCGATACCAACCGGGAGGAGGTCGACGCGGACGACGACATGTGGCCCAAGTCGCCGGGGTACCAGCACCCCGAGGACGACTCCAGGTGGGAGCCCCTCGAGTTCGTGCTGGGGAGCGGTTCGCTCCTCGAGGACTTCGAGACCGCATGCATCGACCTCAAACAGGGCGACACGACGACGTTCACGATAATCCCGGAGAGGGGATACGGCCTCACGGACGAGGACCTCCTCGTCACCGTCGACCTAGTGCAGGAGTTCCCGGTCTACGAGAGGGTCCCCATGGACAGGTTCAACGAGACCTACGGTCCCAACTACGACCCTGCGGAAGGCGCACCCCCGATCAACCTGACGTTCGGCCACTTCAACTTCGGATGGAACGTCACGGTCATCTCGATATCGGAGGACTTCATCGTCACCCTGTTCAACGACCCCCGCATCGGCGAGATCGACACCTTCCCGTGGCCGGTGGCCGTGCAGGACGTAGATGGCGGGGCGGATGGCAACATCACGATCGAGCACTTCCCGTCCGTCGGGGACACCACGAAGGGCGAGTTCGCCGCAAAGGACCCCTGGGGCGCCGGACTTCCCTCGAAAAAGTCCTTCGGCATCGTCGTCGATGTCGGCACCGAGAAGTTCACGCTCGACTACAACAGGGAGGTCGTCGGGAAGACCCTCCATTTCGACGTCGAGGTCGTCCTCATCAAGCGATGATCCTCCCACCGACCGGCATTCAGATCGTCGTTCTCGATAAGAAGGGATTATAAAGGGCAACGGCCCTCAAAGAATGCCATGGTCAATTTGGAGGTCGAACTGTTCTTCAGCCTCAGCGACCCGAACTCGGCCGAAGTCAGGAGGCGCGTCATGATCCTCGGCCGGGAACACGGCATCGCGGTCAGGGAGACGCTCGCCGCCGTCCACCGTTTCCGTTCTTGGCGTATGGGTGTCAAGGCCGTTCCGACCCTCCAGGTCGGCCGAAAGACGGTGTGGGTCGGCTCGGCCCCCGATGGGGTCCTCGAGAGGATATTCGAGGAACTCGCATCGAGCAATCTGGCGCCGCTCCCGGCCGTGGAGCCGGCGAACGTCCGACCTCGCGGTTCGAAGTAGACATCGATGCCGACCGTCGATCCCATCATCGGTACTCTTCTGGACCTCGGTCCGGTTGCTCCCTCACCAGCGTGGATCGCTGGAGCGTGGGCGTTGACGTCGGGGCGGCGGGGGAGGCCGCGGTCCGCCTTGGCGCCTATCGTCTTGATGGTCATCGAGGAAGTCGTCGTCCCGACGTCGCTCGTAGCCCTGTCCCCCGTCGCCTGTCCTGTCGTGGTATGGATCGCCGCGATACCCGTCATCCCGCGGGCGGCGGTCATCGTACCCGTCGTCACGGTACGGGTCGCCACCCCGCCCGTCATCACTCCTGCCGATATCGTCGTTCATTCCGTCGCGATACCCGTCATCCGTGGTGCCACTGTCGCCATTCCCGCGGTCGCTATAACGGTCGTCGCGCGGACCGTCGTCACTCGGGCCGCGATCGTCGTACCGATCATCCCTCCACCGATCGTCAGAATGGCCGTTCCCATACCCACGGTCGCTGTGACCGCGGTCGTCGTAGCCATCGTCCCATCGGCGATCGCCGCGATATCGGTCATCGCGATATCTCGGCGCGCCGCGGTCGCGGTCGTCGTACCGGGGTTCGCGGAAGGCATCGTCCCGATGACCCGGGTACGCCTGTCCGCGGCCGTAATAACGGTCGGGGCCGTGGTGCATGTCCCGATCCTGGTGCGGCCGCCCACGGCCATCATAGCCGTAATGCGCAGGTGCGTGTTCCGCATCCTTCCTCAGCGCACTTCTGTAGGCAGCCCTCGAGAACAATGCGAGGAATCCGCCGCCGACGAGGAGGATGAAGCCCGTCCCGGGGCCCCACTCCGATTGGTCGCTGCTGCCGACGAACCCGTCCCAGGGGCCCTCGGCATCGCTGGTCGGGTCCTGGTCCTCCTCCCACGCTTGAGGGTGGGAAACTGCATAGTACCCTGCACCAAGGATAGCGGCCAAGGAGCCGAGCACGAGCATCACGACGACGATGACCTCGAGTGCCCCGCTCCGTCGGGGGGCGTTGCCGGACACCAGGATGAGGAGGAACGCGAGCCCGGTCAGTGCGATCGACGCGATGATGAGCTCCCCGGTGAGGAGGTGGAGGTCGACCGTCGAATCGCTGTCGTCGATGTCATCCCAGTCCTTGCTCTCGCCATCCCCCACGAAGTCGGACCAGACATGGTCGGCGTACTCCTCCAGTTTCGAATCATCCGACTCCCAAACGTAAAGCGGGAGGAAGTAGGAGGCGACGAGCATCAGCGTTGCCATCATGGCGAGGACCGCCGCGGCGACGTACCTCGAAGAGGCCGGGCCCCTGAAGCCGCGCCCCTGGCGGTCTGCTGGTGCTCTGCACCTCGGGCACGCGGAGAGGTTCCACGGGAACCTGGTCCCGCATTCGTTGCAGTATATGGACCCGTTCATCACGAACACCTCCCGCCGGAATTGGTCCGGGAGTTCTTAAGAGTGCTGTCCGCGTCCTACCGGTCGTCGCTCGGGCCGTCGTCGAAGGACGCGTCGTCGAAGTACCTTTCATCCTCGGGGGGCGCATATGCGGGAGGCCGCCCGTGGTCGAACCCCCGCTCGTCCATCGGATGCGCGATGAAGTCGTCGTCGTCCGGGGTCGAGGGGGATGGCTCCGGCGGACCATTCCGGGTGTCCCGCACAGGTCGGTCCGCATCCGCGAGGCGCTGGACCCGATGTGGTGATAAGGGCACGGCAGCGACCCCTCCTGGCGGGCGTCGGGGAGGCAACGCATCCTCCTTGGTCGCGTTGAGGAATGCGGCGATGGAAACGAGCGCCAACGCGCCGCCGCCGATGAAAAGGAAGTAGCCCGTATCCGGCCTCCACGATGTCCTCACACTTCCGTCATAACTAGACTGGTTCGTGTAGGTACCGATGAACGACTCGTGGGG
>JAKEGO010000098.1 GCA_022615805.1 Thermoplasmata archaeon | reverse complement strand
GACCGTTGAGGTCGGTGGACGCGGTGCGGCCGTCCCCCTCGTCCACGAGGAGGTCCTTGCCGACCTTTCACCCGGTGACCGGATCATGATCGCAGGAGGACTGATTGTCCTCGCCGTGAGAGAACGATTGGGCGACAACGTCCTGACAATGGTCGAGGCCGGGGGCACCGTGCGGTCCCGCGATGGCGTGAACCTCCCCGACGCCTTGCTCGATCTTCCGGCCCTCACTGACAAGGACAAGAAGGACATCCGTTTCGGCGCCGAGCAGGGTGTCGATATGGTGGCGCTTTCGTTCGTCTGCCGACCGTCCGACGTGGCAGATCTACGGGACGAGCTCGAGGCCGTCGGATCCGATTCGTGGGTCGTGTCAAAGATCGAGAGGTCCCGCGCTCTGGACGAGGTCGACGGCATCATCGCCCTGTCGGACGGCATAATGGTTGCCAGGGGAGATCTCGGCGTGGAGGTCCCACTCGAAGGCGTCCCGTTGCTCCAGAAGGATCTCATCAGGCGAGCCCATCTGCAATCGCGGTTTGCCATCATCGCTACCCAGATGCTCGAGTCCATGGTCGACGACCCGCGTCCGACCCGCGCCGAGGTCAGCGACGTCGCGAACGCGATACTGGACGGCAGCGATGCCATCATGCTCTCCGGGGAGACGGCGGTCGGGTCCCATCCCATCGAGGCGACCGAGACCATGTCCAGGATCGCGATGGCCGCCGAGAGGGGATTGTCGCAGGAACTCACTTTCACGAAGGATCAAGGAACGCCTGTCATGGACGCGGTCGCCCACACGGCGTGCGTGCTCGCGAACAACCTCGATGCGAGATGCATCGTCGAGTTCACCGGCACGGGATCTACCGCTCGGAGGATATCCAAGTACAGACATGGTATTCCCGTCTATGCCTTCACGCCCAGCGAGAAGGTCGCGAGAAGAGCCTCGGTCCTCTGGGGCGTGCGACCGCTAGTGGCACCCGATGTTACGACCTCCGACGACCTGTTCGACCTCGTCGCTGAACGGCTGATCGCCGAGGGCGCGGCGGACAGCGGGGACCTCGTCATCGTCGTCGCCGGCCTTCCCCTGGGGACGCCGGGCACGACGAACATGGTCAAGGCCCACAGGATACCGTGAGACGGACAGCGCCTTCTCGTCATCGCGAGGTCCACTCGACCCTTCCGGAACGATGCTTCGAGCGCCTGGCCATGTGGCGGGGGCTGTCCCAGGACGGCTTCGCGTCGAATCGAATCCGTAAACCTATATAACGGTTGGATGATCGGTGTCGAAGATGAAACTGAACGTGCGCCTCGTCAACGGGTCCTACAGGCGGAACGAGCGAAGCGTGACCATCGAACTTTTCGGCCGGACCGACGTGGGCGTTCCCGTCACTATCCTCTACGACGGTTTCAGGCCGTATTTCCAGCTCGCCGAACCTCCCGAGGACGTCGTTTCGGAACTTTCGGCCGATCCCGAGGTCGCCGTCGAGGATATCGACCTCTGGGTGGGTGGCACCATCCGTCGGTGCCTGAAGGTCTCAGTGTCCTTCCCGTGGACAGTGCCTGACTACCGGCGCCGGTTCGAGCGTCGATGCGAGGTCCTCGCGGCCGACATCCCATTCTACCAGAGGTTCGTCTATGACATGGACCTCGGCGGTTGCGTCGCAGTGGAGGGCGAGGAGGTGGTGGACGAACGCAGGGCGCTCTATTCGACGGCGCTCGTCGTCCAGGCATCGCGGTTCCTCGATGCGGAGCCGTTCAAACCGCCGCTCACGGTGCTCTCTTTCGATATAGAGAACTCGATAGAGCCCGTCCTGCACGAGGGACGGGTCCTCGTCATAGGGTTCGCGTTCAGGGGTTCCGATGGATCTCTGGAAACGGGTCACGTCGCCGACGACAGCGAAGCGGCACTGCTGAAGCGGTTCTTGGACCTCGTCCACGACCGTGACCCCGATGTCATCACCGGGTACAACATCGAGGGGTATGACCTCCCCTTCCTATCCGAGAGGGCCAAACGGCACGGTATGGCGCTCAGCCTGGGACGCGACCAGTCCGAGGTCAGGGAGAGGGGAGGATATTTCCAGAGCATCAAAGGACGAGTCGTGGTCGATGCGTGGAAGGCGGTGAAGAAAGAACTGCGCCCCAAGAAGGAGACGCTTAACCACGTGGCGCGGATCTTGATAGGGGAGGAGAAGCACGACCTCGACCCCCGCAGGATCAACGAGTTCTGGCTGGAGGACCGCCAGAGGGTCATCGACTATTGCATTCAGGACGCGCTGCTGCCGCTGCTCATCGTCGAGAAGCTGAACGTCCTCGACAAGGGGATGGACCTGGCGACCGTCTCGAAGGTCGTGCTTGACGATGTCATCAACGGGCGCACATCGATTCTAATCGACTCTATACTCATACGTAGGGCCGATCGCGAGGGCATCGGCGTCCCGCTCACCCGCCGGTCATCCGATGAGAGCCGCATCGAAGGGGGATACGTCCACAGCATCACGGCTGGTCTGTACCGATGGGTGTGCGTCCTCGACTTCAAGTCGATGTACCCGAGCGTCATCATCGGGAATAACATCTGCTTCACCACCCTGAACCCGGAAGGGGCGATCGTCAGCCCGATCGGCGCGAGGTTCCTGGGACGCGAGGTCAAGCAGGGGCTCCTGCCGAGCATACTCGCGGACCTAATGGACCAGCGGGACGTCTTCAAGCGCCTCAGGAACGAGGCGGATGATCCCGAGATGAAGGCCTACTACAACGGCCTCCAGGAGGCGATCAAGGTCCTGATGAACGCCTTCTACGGGGTTTTCGCGTCGACGTTCTACAGGTTCACGGACCAGACCATCGGCGCGTCCATAACGGCCTTCGCCAGGGAGAACGTGAAGGACATCATCCGGTCCCTGGAGAACGAGGGCCACGATGTCGTCTACTCGGATACGGACAGCATATTCGTGCGATCGCCCCAGGGCAGCATCGACGGCGCGGTCGAGTTCGGGACAGCAGTGTCGCGAAGGTACTCGAAGGGATCCATCAACCTCGAGTTCGAGAAGGTCCTCGACCCGCTCTTCTCGCACGGGGCAAAGAAACGCTACGTTGCCAAGGTAGTGTGGCCGTCCGGGGAGATGCTTGTAAGGGGATACGAGACCAGGAGGACCGACGCCTTCGACCTCCAGATCGACGCGCTCAACGAGATATTCCGGCTTCTGCTCGAGGACAGGACGCAGGACGCGATCCAACGCTCCAAAGAGATAGTCCGGGAGGTCAGGAACGGACGATCCGGGACGGAACGCCTCGTGATCTCGCGGACCTGTCGGGAGTTCGTCCAATACCAGAACCCGGAAAGGCTTCCGTGGGTCCAGGCTGCCAAGAAGATGATCGAACGGGGATACGAGTTCGTGCCCGGCATGAAGGTATCCTGGATCGTGACGAACTCCCGGGCGACGCCCCAGAAAGTGGAACCGTACATTGATGGCCAGGCCTTCGAGTTCGAGCCAGACCACAATTACTATGCCGAGCGCGTCGCGACATCGCTCGCCCGCGTCACCGACGTCTTCGGCTGGGACGCCAAGGCACTGCTGGAGGGCCAGCAGCAGAAGACGTTGACGTCCTTCGGGGAAGCCGCTGATCTGTCCGGCGAGGACGATGTCGACACAGATGAGGACGGCCAGTTCAACGCCGATGACGAGGCGACGGACGGTGAGGTCCGCTCAGTCACCCGGGAGAAGGAGAACATCGGGAGACGTTCATCGTCGGTTAGGCTCGACGAATTCCTCTGACCACCGCGAACGGTCTACCCGGCTACCCCCTTCCGCCCGTTCGGGCCTCATCCTATCTCGAGGGTCGGGAGAGGATCCCCAGATGGCGGTGTGTCCGTGTGGGTCGGCCTGAATGGCCTCGCTACCCTGAGGGAGACGGGGTCCATATCGACGGACAGGACCGCCTCCTTGAAGTAAGGGCCGCGTGCGATGAGCGAACCCCGCGGATCATGTGCCTGGGCGCCACCCCAGAAGACCAGCCCGCGTTCGGTTCGAACGAGGTTCGTGTAGAGCGTGTAGACGGTGTTCTCGATGGCCCTGGCCGGCAGGACGCGTTCGAAGAACGTCCTGGTGACCGTGGGGGACGCCGAGATGTTGATGATCCCGTCCACACCCCCCATCGCATAATCCTTGGCCAGTTCCGGGAAGAAGATGTCGTAACAGATGGTGATCCCGAACCGCATTCCACCCACGCGCAGCACCGTCCCCATTGTGCCTTGCTTGAACAAAAACCTCTCCTCGAACGGGCCGAAGTTGATGAGGCGCCTTTTAGCGTAAACGGCCACCTTTCCCCCGGCCGATACCGCGACGGCGCCGTTCCATACGAATCCGGTCACATCCGAACGGACGGGCATCCCGACGACCATCGCCCTCCCTCCCTCGACGGCAATGTCGGCCAGCGTGCCTACGACCTGTCCGTCCTGTGCCTGGGCCAGCGTGTAGACATCATCCCTCAGTGAATAACCCGTGAGCGCCATCTCGGGGAAGACGACCAGGTCGGCATCCGTCCCTTCGACGATGGCCCCGATCCGTTCAAGGTTCTCCTCGACGTCGCGCAGGGCAGATTGGAACTGCACGAGCGCGGCGCGGACCATCGAAGGCTCACTCCTTCGTCGTGAACTCGGTATAACCGCAAGCCCCGCACGAGCGGCGGTCCTTGTGCTCCGCAAGGAACACGCCCGGGCCGCATTTCGGGCACACCCTTCGCGTCCTCTTCAGGCCGTCGCCGACGGAATAGAAATCCGATTTCTTGATCGAAGGCATCTCACTCGTCCTCCTTTTCCTCATCGGCGGTCTTTCCCTTCTCCCCCTTCCCTGAAGGCGCCGACCCCTCCTCGGCCTCCTCGGGGGCGTCGGTCGCTCTGCCCGATGCGTCGACTGTGATGCCGTTCCTCTTGAGGATGTGTTCGCGCTCGATACGGAGCATCGTCGCGCTCTCCCTGTACCCCTTGGCATACCCCCGGGTCTCGGAGATGCCGTACCTTGTCTCCATATGATCTATGACCACCTGCATCTTCGGCAGGCCAAGCGCCTCCGCGATCTGACCGCGCACCACGGACCTCTTGGGGGTCCGCTCCTTCGGATGGGGCACCCTGAACTCCACTTCGAACCTGCCCAGCAGCACGTTCTCCTTCCGGGAGATAATCTCGAGCTCCATGATATCGGACCGGTCTATCGGTATGTATATAATAAAGGTTGCGACGGGAGCGGCTTCATCCCGAAAATCCAT
>JAKEGO010000097.1 GCA_022615805.1 Thermoplasmata archaeon | reverse complement strand
GACAATCGGCGCCACGTCCCGCCGGCGCAGGGCGATGCCACGCACCTTGACCTCGCCATCCTCCCTCATGCCATAGTACCTGTTGAGGGCGCCGCGCGCGCCCGAACTGACCGGGAGGAAGACCATCCACCTGAAGGTCGCCTCGCGCTTGATGCTGAGGCCTGTGGCAGCGTTGATGCGGTCAACGAGGGCGGTCACGTCCCCACCTCCGGTGACCCAGAGGGAGTCGATGATGCCGTGGACCACGCTGAAGCCCAGCCCGCTGGCCGCCTCCGCGGCGCGGAGCATGTACTCCCGCCCGTAGGCGTTGATCGCCTCGTGGGCCTCGATCCTTCCGAGCTTCGCGTTCCTGTAGCCGGTGTACCCGAAGCAGGTCACCAGGAGCCACTTCAGGGCACCCGCCCTCCTGAGGGACGCGTCGTCGCCGCGGGCCTTCAGCGCCGCCCTCCTGGCGATCAGGGGCTCCAGCACCGCGGGGATGACCCCCTGGCGCGCCCTGCGGATGCGGTAGCCGAGCTCGGGCACGACGTGAGCGTCGATGTCGTCGGAGAAGAGGGTCTCGGGGCTTATGTTGTGCCTGACCATTATGCTGGGGTACATGGCGGCGAAGTCCAGCTCGTGCACGTGCCGGTAGAGGCCCGGCCGGGGCGTGAATATGAACCCGCCGCGGTCGGCCAGCGCGAGTTCGCGGAAGGTCTTGATGGCCTCCGGGGAGTTCTTGCGCCACGGGACCGGGATGCCGTTGCGGAGCATGTGGTTGACCTGCATGGCGCTGATGACCGTCCCGGGAGACGTCCGCGCGGCCCTCTGCAGCGAGATGTGCGCGATGCGGGATATCTCGACGACCCCCTCCAGCCCGGCCTCGGCGAACATGAACCCTCCGGGGATGTGGACCCGTCCCCTCAGCGTCCAGGGCCCGGCGCGGAAGACGGGCCTCCCGTAGGAGTGCAGGACGCGGGCCTCCGCCCTGCGCCCAGGGGAGGGCACCCTGTCGAGCCGCAGCCGGATGCCGGCCTCCTCGGCCCTCGCGCTGACCTCGGGGAGGACCTCGTCGCCGTCCGGGACGATCAGCACGTCTGGGTCGCGCTCGTCGAGCGCCGCGGCGAGGCCGGCGACGTCGATCGCCTCCGTGCACTCGCCCCGCTGGCCGGACGCGGCGCCCGCACACCCTGCCGCGGCGGCCGGGGCGCCCGCGTCTCCGGCCGATCCCACGGTGTCGTACGAGGTGACGGAAAGGGGCTCGACGCCGCGCCAGCGCCAGTTCGGCGGCGCGTCGACGCGCATCACCTTCAGGGGGGGCAGAGCGACCTCGATGTCCCACGGGTCGTCGCCGGTCCGCAGCCTCCTGTCGACAGAGCAGAGCGGGAAGAGCCCCCTCCTCGCCATGAACTCCTGCACGGGGTCGACGTCGGCGTTGAACAGATCGGGCTCGCCGCCCATCCAGTGCTCCACCGCCCTGACCATCCGCCTCGCCCTCCCTGGCGCCGCGGTGACGGCCAGGACGTCGCGCTCCTCGCCGAGGAGGGTGGTGACGCGCCCGTGCTCCACCATGACGCCGTCAGCCCCGTCGAGGAGGCGCTCGAGGCGCGCCGGGTGCGCCGTGGCGACGAGGAACGTCACGAGGTGCCCGGCGTCGGCGTACCGCGGGCGGCTCCCATCGGTGATGCACAGGCGCACGCCGTCACTCGTCGTCCAGGCGTCCAGGAGCCACTCCACGGGCCAGCCTCCTCAGGTCGTCCATCTCGCGCAGCATCTCGACGAGGATTGAGAGGAAGATGGGCTCCGTCGGCTCGGGGGAGGCCATGTACGCGCCCTCGTGCGAGTGCCGCATCGCCATCTCCAGCAACCGGTCCAGGTACGCACGGTCCGCGGGCGCCATGGCCCTCCTGTACTTCTGCCACCCCTGCGCGACCATGTCGATCTCGTTCCGGTAGGTGGGCATGCTGCGGCCCGTCAGACCACTCCCTCTGGGGGCGCCGCACGTCCGGCGGCGTCCGGCTCCCCGGGGGCGGTCTCCGGTGCATCGCTCACGCCGCCCTCGGCGTACGGCAGGAGACCGCCGCCTTCACCGCCCGCCGCGGCCGGCGCGGCGCCGGGGGCCGGCCGCGCGGCCCTCCGGCTCCCGGGCCGGTCGAGCGGGCCGGACGCGGCCCGGGCCTCGACGAGGATGGCGCGCACCCCCGGCGTCCTCGCCAGGCGCTTCGCGTGTTTGAGGACCCTCCCGCGGACGAAGGGGCGCTCGGGGCCGGGGACGTCGGTGAGGATCGCCTCCGCCCCCACTATGATGACGGTCGAGGGCCTGTGGGCGGCCGTCCAGCCGTCGAGCCCTTCCGCGATGGCGCGGAGCTGGTAGGCCGTGAAGGCCCTGGCTATGTGCACGCGGTCGAGGTAGGGCCGTATGCTCCCCAGGGCCCTGAGGCCGTAGGGCTGGACCCGGCTGAGGCAGTCCACCACCAGCACGTCGCCCCCGTCCGCGGACGTGCGGATCAGGTCGTAGATGCCCCGCATGTCTAGGGTTCTCCTCACGAGGCGTCACCCTCCGGACCATACATGCCGCCGGGTGATAAGGCGGGGACTAGGAGGGGGGAGTGAAAATGAACTCCGCCGCACCGCTCATACTTTGGCGGTCGGCATCCAGCGCCGTCCACTCGCTGGCGGCAGACCCGTAGGCGGCCGTCGATGGCGAACGTCCACGGGCGACGTTGGAATCCTTTGTCCTCCCCGCTCCCCAGGCCTGGACAGTACTGGACAGTACGTCGCCCTTCCGCCACCCCCCTCACCTTCCGCGATGGTCATGTATTGACTCATGACACACGCCGGCCCTCGATCGCGGTGAAGTGACCGATCCAACCTGAAGCGGTATGGGTGTGACTTCCCGTGGCCGCAATGGCCCCTCAGTCTTTGCAAGGGTCCATCCGGGCGGCAGATGGTGTGGCCTCGGTCCTTACGATTTCCTCAGCAGGAAGAAGATCCCGACGCCCGCCGCGACGCTCGCGATGACGACGCCGACGACGATCATGATGGGGATGTCCTCCTCGTTCGGGTTCGTTTCCTTCGGCCTCTGAACGACATCGAAGTAGGGGAACTCCAGCTGCTCCGCATCGACGTAGTAGATGTTGTTCGTGTAGTCGATCTCGGTGACATCGCGGTCTGGGTTGACCGTGACGTTGAGATTGAAGCGTCCCTCCTCGTCCGGGATCCAGGTGATGTCGATGGTCTCGGACTCAAGCGGCGCGATCGATATCGCCCGCTCGGTCAAAATGCCCCGTCCTTCTATGGAGACCCTGACCGTCACGACATCCGCGCCCTCCGAGCCATCGTTGCGCACGGATATCGTGATGATGGCCTCCTCGTTCAGGTAGACGGTCTCGTCGATGTCGACGTTCGAGACCCTGAGCTCCGTACCCAGGAGGGGGCTGACGTAGATCTCGGTCTCGAGGAAGTCGTTCGCGTCGTTCAGCTGGGTGTTCCCGACCTCCATCCTGGCCCGGATGGTGTATGTCTTCTCGGCGGCGAACGCATAGAGTATCGTGATGGTATTCCGCTCGCCAGGCTCGAGCGTCAGGGGGAGCACCTTCTTGTTCTCCGCGAGCGGGTCGTCGTTCACCTTCACGGCCTCGCCGTCGACGAGCAGCTTGAGGTCCTCGGTGAAGTTGACCGGCCCGAGGTTCGCCACTCCGATTGCGAAGGCCACGTCCTGGTTCGCGAAAGGTATTTGCGGCGAGAACGAGAGCGAGACGATCGATGGGTCGGGGAGGTCCGGTATCACCCAGGTCTCGCCCGTGTAGTAGTTGTTCCTGGTGTTCTTGAGGTCCTCCATGGTCGTGCCGCTCTCGAGCACCACGACAGAGGCCTTGAGCTCCCAGAGCTGCGTCTCGGGGCGTGCCGGCACGTCGATCTCGAACTCGACGACGGTCTTGGACCCGGCCGGGAGCGGCATGGTCGTGTTGATGGTCTTGCCGCCCTTCAGGTTGTAGGTGTCCTCCTCGAGCGATCGGAAGGACCAGTTGACGCGGATCTGGTCCATCGGCGTGTTGCCCTCGTTGTAGACAGGGACGCGGAGGGTCATCGTCCTTCCCGAGATGATCGCCATGTCGGTGCGTTTCACGGGATTCGCCCACGGCAGGGCGGCGCCGTTCACCGGGTCCCATGCAGGGTCCACCCTGATGTCGTTCGCGCGCAGTTCGAGGTCGGGCGCCTGGATGGCGCGGATCGTGATGTTCGTCCCGTTCTGGTTGTTCCCCTCGTCGAACTCGCGGACCCTTCCCCAGACAGGATCCCCGGTGCGCGCGGCATCGGCGTATGCCATGATGTCGTAGAGCCCGGCCTTGACCGTTCCCAACGCCCAGTCGTACGAGAGGTTGACCGTCCCGTTCTCCTCGATGGTCCAGTTGTTCCATACCGTGCCGATCGGGACCTCCCCGTCGCTAACGAGCGTGAGCAGGACGATGAAGGCCTCCGTGACCGCGCTGTCGCCCAGGTTGTGAAGGGCGAAGCGGATCCGGACGCTCGAGTTCCTCAGGGGCGCGCTGTCGTTCAGACGCAAATCGGTGAGCGTGATGTCGGGGAGAAGTTCGCCCGTCACCGTGACCATGACCTGGGCCTCGTTGTTCGAGAAGTCGATATCACCGTCGGATTCGTTGAAGGCGATGGCCCGGATGTAGTGCCTCCCGGTCGAGTTCAACGTCCATTCGACGTAGATCATCATGTCCTCGCCGACGTCGAGTTCCCCGCTGGTGCGGTCGATGGTCGTGCCGCTGACCTCCTGTGGCATCGGGAGCGAACTGTCGAAGACGATGACGGTCATCGAGCCACCTACCTCACCCACGTTGGCGACCTCGAAGCTCAGATAGACCGTCGTGTTGTCTTCCACGGAGGTCACTGGCGATCCATCGGATCGGAGCTCGATTTTCGCCTGGTCGATGTAGAAGTCGGGCAGCGGTCCCTCGACCACATTGATGTCCCGCTCGGCATAGTTGTTCTCGCGCCTCGCGTTGCCGTGCTCATCGGTCTCGTTGATCTCGTCGGTCCCGTTCCGGTCCAGCCATATTCCGAACGTGTGCTCGCCCCTCACCGCCGACCAGTAGATCAGTATCGTCCTCTGCGTCGGGGGGTTCCATGCGCCAGTGATGTCGACGATCTGGTTGAGGTACAACCCTCCGTCGAGGAGGATGGTGACCGTCAGGTTCGCCGCGGTCATGTTGCCGAGGTTCCGCACTATGAGGCGCACCTGCACCTCCTCCTCCTCCACCGCAGAGCCGCTCTCGTTCAGGGGTTCGGCCCCGATGTAGAAATCGATATCGTCGACCGATATCGAGACGTCCGGATGGTCCTTGGGGAGCGGGGCCGAAACATCGATGGTCAGCGTGTCCTCGTTGTTATCCTCGTCGTTCTCGTCCTCCTCGTCAAGGGGGTCGACCGATACGATGAGCTCGTACGAGCCCTCCGCCTGCGATATCAACCATTCGAACTGCACGTCGTCATAGAAGTTGGCGGGCATGCTCGCCGTCGTCCATGCCAGCGCTACGTCGTCCAGCATCAGCGTCACGTTGACGTCCGAATCAGAATAGCCCCGGGTCCCGTTGTTCCATATCCTGGCATAGACCGTTACGGACTGCCCTTGTGCAAAGGTCTCGGGCCATCCGATGACCACGGGATCGAAATCGGCGAGGTCGCCCGGCCCGGGCTCGGCGACGTCCTCCTGTTGTGTGAGCTGGTTGTTCTCCTCGTCCATCTCGTTGATGGCGTCCGAAGGATCGACCTGGACGGTGAAATCGTACGTGCCCGATTCCTCGAGGAGGAAGGACAGGTAGACATCCTTCGCCACGCCTTCGGCGAGGACCCCGATGCTCTCCGTCGTCAGCGTCTCCGTGTCCTGCATGACCTTGACACCGATGGTGTTGGCCGAGTCCGTGCCCTGGTTCTCGATCCTCGCAGTGAGCCTGACGTAGTTGTCGACGATGAGGTCCCTGTCGAAATCGAGCGAGGTCGGCACGAGGTCGGGCGTGGCCTGCTTGATGTAATAGGTGTCCGTCTTCTCGTTGTTGTTGTTCCGGTCGTCCTCCGCAGTGAGGACGGCGCGGAAGTCATGGTTGCCGCTGTCCGCCTTCTTGCTGTGGTAATCCACCTGGAAGACGATCGTCTGACCAGGATTCATCTGTTCGGCCTGTCTGGTCGCTATGAGCGTGGCATCCATGTAGAACTCGAGCGCGGAACTGTTCTTCTCCGTCCCGTTGTTCCGGATGGTTGCGGAAACGCGAAGCGTCTGACCCGCATAGATGCCGTCCTCCTTCGACGGATCGAAGTCAATGCTGTTGACCTGCAGGTCACCGCCCCTCGCCAGACCCGCGACCAGCACGATGCCGACCAGCATGAACATCAGAATCGCCATCCGGCCCATCATCACACCTCGATACCGTTCTGTCATAGTCAATCCAGATATATAAATATTCTACACAGGCGCTTTATACTGGCACGAGGACGGCGTCCCTCGTCCGGTAACGGCTCATTCGCGGCCGACGATCCCGCTGTCGTGAAGCTCCGCGACGAAGGCGCAACGCATGCAGGTCGTCGAGGCCGACGGCTCGCCGCACGTCCCGCACCGGCCGAGCGCAATCGGGGCCGCGCTGGTCCGCAGCCCGACTATCCTGTCGCAGGCGTTCACGATGGCATGTCTCGTTCCGGGCGTGTCCTCTTCGGCCATGCGCACGATCTCCATGTGGAGCCGCCTGTGGGCCCCGTCCGAGTACGGGCATTCGGCGTGGTGGTGAGGTATCCCCCTGAGCAGGCAGAATAGCATGTTCTCCTTCTCAGGTGTCCTGCGTAGCGGCGCCACCCTGGGCACGAGCCCCTCCTGCACCCGGGTGTGGGGGCCGGTCCTCGCCATTCTCTCGATGTCACCGCGGAGGAGGTTCATCACCGTGGTTTGCGCCGTATCGTCGAGATTGTGCCCCGTGGCGAGGGCGTCGGCGCCCATCTCCCGCGCTCCAAGGTTTAGGAGGTGCCTCCTGAACACTCCGCAGTAGGAGCACGCGCCGCGAGGCGGCCCTCCGGCCATGATGTCGTCGAGCGATGCCCCGACGTCGTCCTCGAACGAAAGAACGGTGAGGGGGAGGTCCCGGGCGGCGCAGAAGCCCCGGACGACCTCCAGGCACCCGTCCCGGTAACCGGATATCCCCTCGTCGATGGCGAGAGCCCCGACCTCGATCCTCATCGGCACGAGGACCTCGGCCATGACATCGAGGAGGGCCATACTGTCCTTCCCTCCGGACACGGCGACCGCGACCTTCCCGGCGATCCTTCGCCCCCTGCCCAGCTCGCGCTTCACCCTCCTCACGTAGAAGTCGATGAAATGGTCCCTGCAAAGTCTCCTGCCGCTGTAGCGCACGGCGATCACGGCACGACGGCCGCATCGGTCGCATCCCGCGCCCATGTCACCCGGCCTGCATCCCCTTGAGCGCGTTCGAA
This sequence comes from Thermoplasmata archaeon, assembly GCA_022615805.1. Taxonomy (GTDB): domain Archaea; phylum Thermoplasmatota; class JAKEGO01; order JAKEGO01; family JAKEGO01; genus JAKEGO01. Next base: position 3,567 of record JAKEGO010000097.1, on the reverse strand, counting down.
ATATCCTTCTGGAGCGAACCGTACCGCTCGCGAAGGCCCTCCTCCTGCTTCCCGATGGCCTTGAGCCTGACCTCGAGGAGCTCCAGGCGGTCCTTCAGATCGGCGATGACCGAGGACCTCCCGGGCTGCCTGACGAGGATGTTCCCGGACGCCTGGAAGACGGTGGTGTCTTCGGGTGCCTTCTCAAGCACCTCCATGGCGTTCTTGACCTCGGCGATCTGCCCGGACGTCTGCGTCCGCTGCATGTACAGGGCTTCGAGCTGCTGCTCGAGCTGCTGGTACTGGACGAGCTGGTCCTGGACCTTCTTCGGGATCTCCATTCGGGCACGCTCCGCGTTCGCGATGCGGGGCCGGTTATTTAAGACCTACCCCGTCACGGGAGGCGTCCGCGTCGGCCGAGGTCTGTCGGCCAGCGTCGAAACGCCAGCATCGGCGCGCGGCCCTCCACCGTAAAGGTATTAATAGATTCAGGGGGTTGTTGGAGCGGTGAGCCGATGGAAAGGAAGATAAGGGTCCTCGTGGCCAAGCCTGGCCTCGACGGCCACGACCGCGGCGCCAAGGTCGTCGCCCGCGCGCTGAGGGACGCAGGCATGGAGGTCATCTACCTCGGCCTCAAGAGGACGCCCGACGAGATCGCGGCCACCGCCGTGCAGGAGGATGTCGACGTCATCGGCCTCAGCATCCTCTCCGGCGCCCACATGACCCATTTCAGGGACGTCCTCGACGCCCTTGCGGCGCGGGACGCCTCGGACATCCCCGTGATCGGCGGGGGTATCATCCCTGAGGTCCACCAGAAGGAACTGATCAGCATGGGCGTGAAAGCTCTCTTCGGTCCGGGGACCTCGACGGCGGAGATAGTCCGGAGGGTGCGCGAGATCGCCCGCGACAGGGAGGCGTCGGGCGGTGCCTGACGCGTCTCCGGTCAATCGCCCGCAGCCCCGTGCGAGGCGGCCCGCCAGGGGCGGCACGGGGATGCGCGCCCCCTCCCGAGGGACCGCCCGATCGAAAACCGGGACGCCATCCCTATGGCGAAAGGGCGCCGTCAGAAGGACCGCAACGACGACCAGCTCCTCGCTCGGGCGCATCCTGCCAGATGTCCGCGGGTGGCGCCCGACCTTCCGCCAGCAGGTCCTTTCCGAGTTCGGCGGCCGGAAGTTCTTAGTGCTTATCGGCATCTACGGGTTCGCCGCCATAGCGGGCGCTTACGGGGCCTCCTCCGGATCCCCCGACCGCTGGGAACCGAGCGACCCGTCGGTCGACCTGTTCATCCTCTCCTCAATCACAACGTTCTTCGCTGCCCTCCTGGGAGTGGCCGTTTCCTTCGACACCTTCTTCAGGGAGAGGGTCAACGGCACCTTCGAGACGATGCTGGTCCATCCTGTCTCCCGGGAGGGGATCTTCCTGGGGAAGACGCTCGCGCAATTCGTTCCCTACTACCTCGTCATGGCGCTCTTGAACGACATCGGAGTGCTCGTGATAGCGAGGAACGTCGGCTACCCGGGCCCGGTCCAGATCGCCGCGTTCGTCCTCCTCGCTCCGCTGGTCATGCTGGTCTTCGTGCTCCTCCTGAACGGGCTCTCCTTCGCCCGGCCGACATCGAGGTCCCTTGTCGTCGGCCTCGCGCTGTGGCTTTTCTTCAGCCCCTTCGTCTGGACCCTCGTGCCCGCCAGCCTCGGGTACGCTCTCGGGTACGAGGTGACCGAGGAATCAACATCCGACATAAAGAGCGATTACAGCGTCTTCGCCAACCGGGTGGACATGACCAATCCGATCTTCGCGGCCATCGGGATGGTGAGCATGACCGGCGACGAGGACGCGGACGATTACGTCGAGGGGGTGCCTCGAGCGGCACCGTTCCTCTCGATGGCCCTGTGGCTCTTGCTATCGGCTGCGGCGGGGGTCCGCTGGGTCAGGTCCTGCGGCGTCAACAGGCCAAAACGGGATCATCCCTTCAGGCTCTTGCCGCACATCGGGCAGTAGTGCCACGTTAGATCGACGTCGTATCCGCAGGAGCATTTCGGCACCTTGGCCTGCTTCCACCTCGGATCGTACGGGTCCTTGTCGGGTCTCTTGTTCGGGTTGAGGTTCGCGGATCCGCACTTCGTACAGACCATCCTTCCGCCGCAACCGTAGACCTCGCATTGGATTGTCCCGAAACGCTGACCGCACTTCTCGCACACCTGGTTCGTGTAGCTGTGGCAATCCTCGCAGTAGGTCGCCATCCCATCACCTGATGAAAAGCGACGTTCGGGTATTTTATCCTTTGTATCGCGGCCGGCCAGATGTGCCACCGAGCGATGACAGCACGGACGGGTCCATGCCCGACGGACCGAGGTTGGACAGGATGTGATTTAATATATCCGGCGGCCGATGGAGGGGCATGAGACTGGCCATCGCGCTGTTGTTGGCACTCCTGATGGTCCCCGCGGCCGCCGCGCGCGTCTATGATGGCCCGACGACCATAGGGTCCGCGGTCGTATGGGAGGATGATATCCTCGAACTCGAGAGGACGATCACGGTCGCCCCGAACGGCTCCCTCGGGATGAGGAACGTAACGGTGTGGCCCGCAGGCGGGTTCAACTGGACCGCCCATTACGGCCTCCGGCCATTGTTCATAGCGATGGGCCCGGTCTCGGCGATCGATTGCACGCTCTCCGGCAATGGGTCCTTTTCCATAATATCGACGGAGGTGGGCGCGACGATCGAGGGGTCCGTCCTGGTGGACGCGGTGTACGGCGTGCTCTCGTGGAGCGGGGACCTCAACATATCAGGGACGACCTTCATGGACGACGGTTACGGCGCCTACGCCCTCCACGGCAACCTCACGGTCATCGGCTCTGCCCTCGAGCGGGTCGATCACCCTCTAACGACCGAGGACGTCGACGTGGTCATCGACGGGGCCACGATAACGGATTCCGCCACCTACATGTGCAAGTTCCACTCATCGACCGTTGATGTCGACGGGTTCGTGGGAAATGGCGCCGGAGAAGGGATCATCCTCCGAGGGACCTCGGGCACTGTAAGTGCCTCCCTGACCAACGTCTCGGCGGCCTGGTGCGACAACGGGAGCTGCAGCGACTACCCTGCCACCGGGGCGCCGGTCTGCGTCGACATGGGCGAGCTGACGCTGGTCGGGTCGACGATCACGTCGTCCGACATGGGCGTCGGCGCTTACCTGGCCACTGTGCACCTCGATGGCGTCCACCTCCGCGGTCTCCGCGCCGGTGTCTACGCCTATCGTTCGAACGGTTCGATATCGAACACCACCTTCGAGGACTGCTCGGTCGGCATCGAGGGTAACGGCGTGGACATCGCGATGTCGGGGAACGCGTTCGTCAACACGTCCATCCAGCTGATCGAATGGTGGCGAGTGGGCGTCCGGGTACGCGACCCCTACGGCAACGTGGTGCGCGGCGCCAGCGTCATGATGACCGACGCCCTCGGGGGCACCGTCGCGGCCGAGACATCCGCATTCGGCGACGTCGACCTCATCTTCGTCGGCAGAAGGACGACCAACGGCTCGGAGGAGCAGCTCGACCCGTGGACCCTCTCGGTGAGCGCCGGAGG
>JAKEGO010000096.1 GCA_022615805.1 Thermoplasmata archaeon | reverse complement strand
GCCCTCTGGCCCGCCGTGCTGGGGCATCTCGACGACGCCGGCCTTCTCGACCGTTCGATCGCCAACTCTCTGAACATGGGCCTGACGGCCGGGACGGTGGAGGCCCTGCGAGCCCACACCCCTGCCGGGGCCATCCTGCTCGGCTTCGACCCGCGGGACATGAGCGCCGACGGCAGGGTCAGGATGGTCCGCGATGGGTCGGGATACCTGGACAAGGGGCTGCTGGACGTAGCGCGGGAACTCGGGACCGGCCCTCTCATCGACACGGCAGCGACCCCCTTCGACCACCAGGCCTGCGAGACCATAAGGGCCATCCCCGTGATGAAGAACGCCTTCGGGCTGCCGGTGGGATGCGCGGTCCACAATACGGTCGAGTCGTGGCTCTGGATGCGCGAGTACCGACGCTCGCACCGCGAGGCCTACTTCGTCTGCGACATGGCGGCGAACGTGCTCCCGCTCGCGTTCGGCGCCGACTTCCTCGTCTACGGGCCCATCGACAACGCTGGAGAGGTATTCCCAATGACGGCGATGGTAGACAAGATGGTATCCGAAGGGGCGGAGGACTACTTCGGCGTGCCCCCATCGGCCGGCCACCCGCGGGGGCGGCTCCCTTGAGGCTGGCGACCACCGTCGTCGGCTCGCTCCCCCATGCGCCCTCCGCGGACGACCTCCTCGCCCTCCACGAGGGGCTGGACCCGTTCTCCCGCGCGATCGAGGGGGCCGTCACCGCCCAGCTGGACGCGGGCATCGACCTCGTCTCCGATGGCCAGCTGCGCGCCGGGATGGTGGCGATCTTCGCCAGCGGCCTCCGTGGCATCCGGATGAAGGACCGTCCAGAGGTGATCGCCGACATCGAATGGCATGCGCCCATCACGGTGGAGGACGTCTCGCTCGCGGACGAGATGGCCCGCGCGAGGGGTGCCGCGGCCAAGGGGATAGTCACGGGTCCTTTCACGATGGCGATGTCGGTGCGCGACAGGCGCTACGGCTCGGTGGAGGCGCTCGCATGGGCCTTCGCGGAGGCGCTCAACCATGAGGTGCTGGCGCTCCAGGAGGTCGCCCGGACCGTGCAGGTCGACGAGCCCTTCTTCTCGGTCGAGTTCCCGGAGTACGCGCCGGGGCTCGTCGAGACCGTCTTCCGCGGGGCGTCCTGCGAGAGGGCGCTCCACGTCTGCGGCGACGTGGGGCCGATCTTCGCCGACCTCGTCGAGATGCCGGTCGACCTCCTCGACCACGAGTTTTATAAACAAGAAGGTCTCCTCCCCCTTGTAGCTAGGCACGATTTCGGGCAGCGGCTCGGATACGGCTCGATCGACACCGCCTCGGCGACGGTGGAACGGGCCGAAGACGTGGCGGCCCACATCGAAAGGGCGCTCGAGGTACTCCCGGCCGAGAGGATCGTGCTCGATCCCGACTGCGGGATGCGGCATCTGCCCGGGCCGGTCGCGCAGGCCAAGCTCGAGGTGCTCGTCGAGGCCGCGAGGAGAGTGGAAAGGAGGTACGACGGATGAATCCCATCGATGTCGTGGAGATCGAGGCCACAAGGGACCGGAAGATGGTATTCGACGAGAACGGGTTCTTCGTCATATTCCTGAGGGACGGCGAGATCGTCGCCGAGCACTACCAGAACGTCACCCACTCCCCGGAGACCGTGAAGACGGGGAAGCTCGACACCGTCGTCGTCGGCGAGTCCGCGCTCGCGATGTGCCACACGATCGTCCGCGAGGATCTCATCAGCAGGCTCGAGCATGCGGCCTACATCGGGAGGGAGCTGCAGAAGGCCGAGATAGCCGCCGTGAACGGCCTCGACTACGTGCAGGACGAACCGATCGAGCTTCCGAGGAGGTCCCGGTGAGCAGGGGGCGGGCCCACAGATGGACCCGATCTCCGCGCCGGTCGCCGTCGCCGCCTTCGCCGCGCTCGCGCTCCCCCTCGTGAGGAGGTTCCCCTTCGTCCTGGCCGTCGCCATCCTCAACGTAGCGACGTTCCTCTACGCCGTGGCCGCGTGGGTCCTCCTCGACTCGAACGCGCTCTATGGCGACCTGGCCATGCGACCGGAGGACGCGTTCGGGTCGGGCGCCTACACCCTCGTCACCCACATGTTCATGCACGGGAGCCTGCTGCACATCCTCGGCAACACCGTCTTCCTCGTCTTCTTCGGAATGCCGCTCGAGGGGAGGATCGGGCCGAGGAGGGTCGCTGCGATCTACTTCGCCTCCGGCATCGCCGCGAGCGTCATCGACTCCCTGGTCAGCATCGCCGTGACGGGCGACTCGCACGTCCCCCGCATCGGCGCCTCCGGTGCCATCTTCGGGATCATGGGGGCATTCCTGGCCCTATACCCAGTCCAGCGGATCCTCATGCCACTCGTGGTCATCATCATGGAGGCCCCTGTATGGGTCGGCGTGGTCATCTACGGCGGCTTCGAGACCTACCTCGTACTGATCAATCAGTCGGACGGGATCGGCCACGTGGCGCACGTCGGTGGCCTGATCGCCGGCATGGTCGCCGGCCCTGCGGTCGCGGGGGACATCGCCGTGCCGAAGGCCATCGTCCCGGGGGCTCTGAAGCCCATCGCCAGGGGAGGGAGGGCGCGGGAGCTCGCCGACCGCATCGAGAAAGAGGACATCCACGACATCAGGGAGGCGTGGCTCGACGAGCTCATCGAGGTGGCGCGGTGCCCGGAATGCGGCTCCGGCCTGAGGAAGGCGGGCGACCGCATCGCCTGCGTGAAGTGCGGCTTCTCCGTGAGGTACCTCGAGAAGGCGAGGAAGGGACGCCCTCCCCGTTGACGCTCCGAGCCCGCGGGAGCCACCCCTATTCCAGGATGATACCGATGACGATCACGGCGAATATCAAAATGAGCCATATGATGGCGCGGGTCCTGAACGGATAGCGTGGAGTGGGCCGCGTCGAAAGGGCTTGCGCCTTGGCATCGAGCCGATCGCGGGCCTTCCTGGCCCGCACGGGTGGACCTGACCGTCGCGACATCGAACAGTCCCCCAGGTCCGGAGCCCGGACCAGACCCGACATCTGCATGCTCCCCCATAATCCTTCCGACGACCCGCATCCTCACGAAGCCACTTCCTCGGCGACCCGCCGGCGCTCCCTCGCAACGCCCGCCAGGACGCGTTGGCCCCCGCGCTCCCGCGGGGGCGAGCGCGTGTGCCGCCTCAACATCGGGATAAAAAGGAAAAGCAACCCGCACCGGCACCCGCCAGGACGCGTTGGCCCCCGCGCTCCCGCGGGGGCGAGCGCGTGTGCCGCCCGCAAGTCGTGACGTCATCAGGAAATGACTCGCTCGAGGAACCGCAGCACCTCGGAGACCGACCTCACGACCGGACCGTCCCACTCCCACCGGTCGGGGCGGTACCAGTCCTCGTCGTCGTGCGGCGGGCGGATCAGCACCGCCGTCATGCCGACCTGGCGCGCCCCCGTCAGCTCGCGGGACGAGCCGTCGCCGATGTACAGGCACCGGTCCGGCTTGACGCCGAGCCGATGGCAGCAGGCGTTGTAGATCTCGGGGTGCGGTTTCCGGGTCCGCTCGACGCACGAGAAGACGGCTGCGTCGAAGAGAGGGGCGATCTCCGTGGCCTCCCATAGCAACGGGACCTCCGCCGAGCAGTCCGAGATCAAACCGAGACGGCAGCCCATCCCGCGGATGCGGGCAAGGGTCGGCACGACATCGGGCCGCGGCACGAGCATCCTCCGGGTGAGATCGTTCCGGACGGCCGCCGCCCCGGCGATCCCGCCGTCTGGGCACGAATGCCCGAGGGACGCGCATATCGCCACGATGCACGCCTCCGCGGACTGGAAGTCGCCGACGATGCGGCCGCGGAAAGTGGCCGACCATGCGGCCTTGAAATCATCGTACGATAGCCCGATATGACCGGCCATCGCATGGAGCATCGCATCGTAGTCCTCGACGGTGAAGGTGTCGATGATCGTCCCGAAAAGATCGAAGATGACGGCGTCGTACTTCAGGGGCCGGGGCACGGCCAGGCATCACGGCGGCGGTAGTAAAGGGTTGTGCCGGGGGCCATGGGAGGTGCTCACTCTCCCTCCGCCAGCTCCTCGGCCACGCCCTCCGCCGTCTGCAGCATCCTAAGGACGGTGTTGGCGGCGGCCCGGAGGCCGCCGATGTCGGACGCCATCACGGTGACGGTGGCGGCGCTCCGGTCGACGACTACCTCGATCCGCCCGTCGGCGGCAGCCTCGACCGCCAAAGCCTCGATGGCGTTCGCTATCCTCTGGCGTTCGCCGGGCCTGCCGGGCTCCGGCACAAGTCTCAGCACGAGCTCGTGCGTCCTGGGGCGCTCTCCGTTCACTCGGCCTTCAGGACCTTCTTGGATGAGCCCCTCTCCTTGTAGAAGATCTTGCTGCCGCACTTCTCGCACTGGAAGCCCATGACGTGTATGGTCCCGCTGATGGGAGCCCCGCACTTGATGCAGCGGTACATGATATCACTCCGCCGTCAGTCCTCGTACCTGACCCGGCCGAGGTTCGGAACGTAGGCGCCGCTGGCGAATGTGAGCCCGCAGTGGCGGCAGCGCCATATGGACGTGCCTTCGCGCTTCACCGACCTCTTCAGGCACCTGGGGCACATGTGCTTCTTGCGCCTCTGTGCCTCGATCGACGCGATCTGCTTCCTCACGCGCACGCCGTAACGCGCGCCGAATCGGCCAGCAGTTCCGATCTTCTTCGTCCTCCGGGTCATGTTCCCGCCCCGATGTATTTCCTTATGGTATTTGAAACTTCCGAGTTGGTGCTCACGATCCGGTCGATCTCGGCCCTCGTGAAGGCGCCGTCACCGCCCTTCTGCATGGCCCGCAGGGCGCCCTCCTCGTCGAAGGTGGTCGTCAGCCGGCACTCGGCGACGGTCTCCTCGATGGCGGTCGGGTCCACCGCGATGTGGCTGCCGAACTTGACGCTCGTGACGGGTATCGGGTAGTGCTCGATCGGGAGCGGGAAGTCCTCCCCGATGCCGAACTGCTTCGCCGGAACGGTGGTGTTCATCAGGGCGGCGAGCGCGGCGAGGCCCCCAGCGCCGATCAGGTTTCCGTCGTGGTTGATGGCGTGGATATCGATGAACGCCACCCACACCTTGACGCCCTCCTCGACGCAGAGCTTCGCCATGTCGATCATCTTGCTCTCGCGGACGCCCCTGTCGATGACCCTCGCGATCTCGATGGACTCCGGCCGCGGAGGGCCGGTCTCGAAGTACTGATACGCGACGGGCCTGAGCTCTGCCACGGTGGTCATGACACCGTCGTTGGGCCTGTCGGGGAACGGCGCGCCGAGGGCCATCTTCACGCCGACGATGACGTCCGCGTTGCCCATCCGCACCCTCGCCGACCCCTCCGCCGTCTTGATCGGGTTGACCTCTATCTCGACGCGCCTGTGCTCGTCGAGCGCCCTGCCGTCGAGGCGCCTCCCCTGGGATGCGGAGCGGTAGATGTGGTCCCGCTCGATCGCTGCGATGACCTCTTCCCTCATTCGCCCACCTCCTGGTACTTGCACTTGAGAGCTGCGACCTGCATCTCGTATATCTTCCGCGTCGCCCCGTCGATGAGGCCCATGGCCTCGTCGAACTCCCCCTTCGTCAGGTGGCCGTCCATTTGCATGAGGACCACCTCGCCAGTATTGACCACGATACCGACCGGGAGGTCGGCGTCGCCGTGGTTGTCCTCCTCCTTCGACAGGTCGAGGACGACGCGGTCCCCAACCTTGCCGGCGGCGCACGCCGTCACCAGACCCTTCATGGGTATCCCGGCGTCGGCGAGCGCGAGGCTCGCGGCGGTCAGGCCGACGCACCTCGTGCCCGCGCCCGCCTGCAGGACCTCGACGTAGACGTCGATGGTCGCCTTCGGGAACTCCTCGACGAAGACCACATGGGTCAGCGCCTCGGAGCACACCTTCGATATCTCCTGCGATCGGCGGTCCGGGCCAGGCCTCTTGCGGTCGCCGACGGAGAACGCGGCCATGTTGTAGATGCACTGGACCAGCGCCTTGAGCGGGTGCTGCTTGTGCTTCGGGTGCAGTTCCCGCGGCCCGTAGGCGACTGCGAGGACCTTGTTCTCGCCCCATTCGACGTAGGCGGAGCCGTCGGCGTTCCTGTGCACGCCCACTTCCATCCGTATCGGACGGAGCTCGTCCGGCATCCGTCCGTCGTTGCGACGGCCCTGTTCATCAATCAGAACGATACCTTCGGTTTTCAGATCAATCACCAACCTCTTCCTCTTCGGGCATGATCAGCTTGACGTTCGTCCCAGGGACCGTCTCGCCATAGTCCTCGCCCTCTTCGGCGCCGTTCGCGAGATCCTTCTCCCTGACGCCCTCGCGCTTCGCCCATGCGATGAAATCGCCGGCGGATCCCTCGGGCATGTCTTTACCATCGTCGGCCGGTGCTGCGTCCGCAGGGGGCTTGATGTCCGCCACCTCCGGATGCGGGCGGGCACCGCCCGTCGGCCAGTCCTCCACGCCGGTCGCCGCCGGCCTGATGGGTGCGGTGTCCGAAGGCTCCGGCTCCCATCGCGGTTCCGGGGGCTCGTCCCTGCCAGCGCCGAGGAACCTCTCGACCTCCTGGGTGAGCCCGGGGAGGTGCGACCTCTCCTCGATGAGGCGTATGGCCGCCTCGAGGCGGGCAACGGAGGAGGGGCTC
>JAKEGO010000011.1 GCA_022615805.1 Thermoplasmata archaeon | reverse complement strand
TCCTCGCGGCGCTCGGCAGGCTGGGCGGTTCCATCTTCATCGCGGTCGGACCGCGTTCGCTCGCCGGGCGGATCCGCTGCCCGGGATGCGGGAGCTGGGTCGTCCTCGACACCGAGCGTTGCCCCACCTGCGGGAGGGCCATCGCGTCCGACATGCTCCTGTGGTCGGACCCGGGCGCGGCAATGTCCCCGGCGGCCGAGGTCACGGGCGATCCTGCCTTCCAGGCGCTCGGCGCAACCATCCTTGCGACCGCAGCGGCAACGGCGTTCCTCATCGGACTGTGGCCGACGGTCGCGGCGGTCCTCGCCCTCGACGCGATGTACACGTCCTTGCGCCTAAGACGGTTAAGAAGATGATCTCTGAGGGGATCCGGGCGCTTGGCCCGTAGAGAGGCCAGGCGCTTCACTCCTCGACGATAACGATATCGACGGGATCCTCCCCCGCCTCGCGCCCGGATATCGTGACGCCGCCGACCTTTGACCCGACCGGAGGCGGGACCGTCCCGGATGCCCCTCCGACGTCCGTCTCTCCGTCCTTCGGCGCACTCGGGCAGCCGGAACCCTCGGGAGCAGCGTCGGCGCGCTTCGGCCCCCTGACGAGGGCCCTCAACTCTTCGATGCCCGGCCTCGCGTTCCCGACCCGCTTCGCCCATCCGGCCAGCATGATGGGCATGAAGAATATGCACAGGAGGAAGGCGTACAGCATGGTGAACGACGTGATGAAGCCGAAGTGCTGGGTGAGCGGCATCGGGGAGAAGAGGAGCACCGCGAACCCGAGGACCGTCGTGAGCATGGAGATGAGGAGCGCCGTGCCGGTGCTCCTTATCGCATGCATGATCGCCGCATCGACGTCCATGTGATCGCGCTCCTCGAAGAACCGCTGGATGATGTGTACGGAGTAGTCGATGCCCAGGCCTATGGAGAGAGCGGTCACCGAGACGGTCATCACGTTGAGCGAGATGTCGGGCATCCCGCCCCAGTAGGCGGCGTGCACCTTCTCCGTGAGGGCCATGGTCCCCACGATCCAGATGGCCGTCAGGGCCACCGGGACCGTCGCCAGGAGTCCGACGATCACGCTCCTGTAGATGACCATGATGATCAACGCGCACAGGAAGGTCGAGATGAGCGTGGACTGGATCTGGCTCGCCTGGAGCGCCTCGATCGTCTTGATCGTGGAGATGACGTACCCGGCCTTCGTGACCTTGGGCCTGGGCTCCGGGAGGGCGGCGTGTTCCATGTCGTCGTCGAGGTCATTGAACACTGTCCGGGCCTTGTCGGTCTCCGAACCCGCGTAAACGAACATGCGGAAGACCGCGTCGTCGAACGTCCATACGCCCGATTCGTTACGGCCGTGAAGGACCGTCCTCGCGTTCCACTTGTAAGTGTCGTTCTCGATCAGGTACTCGAAGAACGCCTGGACGTCGGAGTCCGTGCATTCCTGCATGGGCTCGGCGTCCATGTCGAAGTGGTACTCCTCGGCCAGCCCGTCCTCGTGTTGAAGCGCGATGCGCATGTAATTGAGGATAGAATAGGACCTGTTGATAGGGAACTCGCCCCATTCGTTGCTGCTGGCAGGGATCCGGACCAGCAGCTCGTCCCGCCTATCCGGATCGTCGGTCGTGATCTCCTCCTCGAGGCCATGGAGCGCCAGGACCATGTCCACGGTGGCGAGGTCATCGCCCTCGATGAAGATGTAGACGCGGCTCTGGCTCGCGGCGGCGTACGAGTCGGCGATGTCATCGTAGGTCTCCACCACCTCCCACTCGCCCGGCAGGAAATCCTCGAGCTTGAAATCGGTGCGCACCTGGAGCGCGCCCCACAGGGAAGCGGCGGTCACGAGCAGTACCATGGCAACGACCGCGCTCCTGTTCTTCACAGCCGCGCGCCCGCCGCGGCCCATCATCTCATCGAGTCGCTCCGTCATCCCCCCGGTCTTCTCGACGGCCTCCGCCTTCCGGCCTCCAAATTCGTACCGGAGCGCGGGCTGGAGGGTCATCGTGAGCACGAAAGCGTACAGGATGCCGAGCCCGCAGATGATGCCGAAGTCGCGGACCGGCTGGACCGAGGAAGGGATGTTCGACAGGAAGGAGCAGATGGTGGTCGTCGCCGTGAGGAAGATCGCCACGCCCACGTGCCTGACCGTCGTGGTCATGGCCTCCGAGGGGTTACCGCACTTCCTGACCTCCGCGTTGTAGCGCGCCAGCATGTGAACGGAGTAATCGATGCCGAGCCCGACGATGAGCGGGATGGCCGCAACGTGGATGGCGGTGAACACGGTCCCCATGGCGATGCAGGTGCCGATGGTCCATATGACCGTGAGCGACATCGACAGCATGGGGCGCAGGACATCGCCCCAACTCCAGAAGGTCAGGTACAAGGTCGCGAAAATGACCAGCAGGATGCCTACGCCGAGGATGTAGTTCGAGACCTGGGTCAACCGGTCGACCTCGTACCCCAGGATGTCGGCGCCGGTCTGCCTCATCTCGATGTGCTCGAACCGGAGACCGCCGAGGACGTCCTCGCGTATCTCGACGGCCGTCTCCTTGCGTTCCTCCGGGTCGAGCGTGCCGTTTATCTGGATGACGACCAGCGTGGAGGGCATCCGCCAGGGCTGACCTTCTGGCTCCTCGAGTTCCCGGTGCAGGATGGAGTCGTCGAGGATCATGAGGTCCTCCGGCGTCAGTTTCCTTATCGCCTTACGACGGTCCGGATGGACGTCGGGGCCGTCGGCGTACGCCTGGAGCGCACCCCAGACCTGGACGTGGTGCCCGTAGTCGCGCGAGGTGAGATAGGTCAGGATGTTGTCGAGGAATTCGTAAAGCCTATCGTCGTCGAGATCGTAGATGTCCTCCGGATCGCCCTCCTCCCTGAACGCGTCGTAGTAGAGTTCGACGAACAGCGCGAAACTGATGTATCCCTCCACCCGCGGGCGTGTCCCCTCCATGAGGCCGGACGCCTCGATCGCCCTGCTGATGTTGAGCTGCTCGCGGAAGGCGGCGGGCGTGACGACGTTGTCGCCGTTCCTCGGGACGACATGGATGAAGTACGATGAGGGGTCGTTGCCGAAGTCGTCCTGGAGGCGGTCGTGGGCCTTCGTCTCCTCGTTCTCGGGGAGGAACTTGTTCAGGTCGCTCTCGAACCTGAAGCCCTCCTGTACGATGATGCCCACCATGAGCGCTGTGACCAGGACCTCGACGACGATTATCGACCCGGCGTGACGCTCGACGAACCTCGCGAGCTGGAGGAAAGCCATACGTATCCGTCATCCGTTCGTGAGCATGATTATGGCCTCGGCTGGGTTCCCCCGGCACCGGGCCAGCGCCGCAATGGCCTCCTCGCGGGACACTTTCGCGTTGTCCGCGACGAGCTGGATGTCGACCTCCGGGAAGGCGGGTGCCTTCGGCTCCGCGGGCGCGGCGGGGGTGGCGACGGCCTTGCCCGCCTGCTGACCTGGCGCCTCCCTGGGCGTGCCGACGACCTGGTAGGTCTCCTGGCCCTGGACCCGCATTATCGTGACGGCGGGCGCGTCGAAGACGAGGGTCCTCCCGGGCATCCTGATGACAACCTCGGTGACGCCCTCGAGCTCGTCGATGTCGATGCCCTGCCGTTTCAGGATCTTCTTCATCTGCTTGGGGTTCATCCGCCCCATTCCAGGCATCATACAAACACCTACCCGACGTGTATCCGGTGGACCGTATATATAACATGGCCGGAACGGCCTCCGGCCGGTCCCGGAGCGAACCAGGATACGGCGGACGGCTGGCTTTACATCATGAGAGGCCTATGAAAAACATATAAGTATCGAGTCCATATCCCGAAGGGGAGTGACCTCCATGGCGACCAGCATCAAAGAGGCCAAGCGCATGGCGAAGATGGAGAAGAAACGTTTCAAGCGCGAGAAGAAGGCCTCGAAGAAGCAGAGGAAGCTGGAACGGAAGATGAGGAAGGTCCAGCGGAAGGGGGCGAAACTCGAGCGAAAGCTCGGACAGTCCCCCGGAGCGGCCCCGCCGGAGGCGAAGGCCGAGTTCGAGACGGTCGCCGACAAGCCTGCGGAGGTCCCCGAATTCGAGGTCATAACCGCGCCGGTGGAGGAGATCGAGGCCGTGCGCGAGGTCCCGGACATCCCCTTCGACAAGGGGCGCATCCCCGAGATCGAGCGGAGGATGGACTACCTCATCGAGGGGGAGAGCGGGGTCCTTAAGAGGTTCAAGGAGAAGTACGGCGAGGAGATACAGGTCCCCGTGGGGCCGCAGGTCCGCAAGGGCGCGCCGGAGCAGGTGGCCGTCCCCGAGGTCCCCGAGACCAAGGCGGCGATGGAGGAGCCCGTCGCCAAGGCGGAACCGGCGGCGGCGGAGGCGCCGAAGCCGACGGCAGAGCCGAAGAAGGAGAAGAAGGCGAAGGAAAAGAGGGTCATCGAGCCGGGCGAGCCCGTGCCCTTCCTCGACTTCAAGAGGTGGAAGTTCATCCAGAGCAGGCATCCGCCGACCAACATCGTCATGACGGTCGTCCTGTCCGTCATCGACCTGGTGCTCTGGATAATAAGGCTCATCATGGGCATTCCGGTGATGATACTCAAGAAGATCCTCGGCATGCTCAAGAAGAAGCCGAAGGCCGAGGCCGCCAAGGATTGAGGTGTCTCGATTGGCCAGTTCCCGAAAGGACATCAGCGAGATACTGGAGCGATGGAAGAAGCGGGGCAAGCAGGGGCAGCTCGAGAAGGTCTCGGGCGAGGAACTGGAGAAGAAGGTCACCGGGGCAAAGGCCGTCTCGACGGAGGTCAGACCGTCCGCTGAGAAGAAGAAGGCGCCCGTCCACGAAACGGACCTCACCGCGGTGATGCCTACGGGGATCGAGAAGCTCGACGACCTCCTCATGAACGGCATACCCCGCGGATACTCGATGCTCGTCATGGGCACGCCGGGCTCCGGGTTCGAACTACTGGCCAAGCAGTTCGCGAAGGCCGGCGCCGGGACCGAGAACGTGACATACTACGCGACGAACGAGAGCGCGGCCGAGGTCATCGCCACCATGCGATACTTCAATTGGCCCACCAACATGACCATAGTGGACATCAACACCCAGTACTACGAGAAGGTGCTGCAGAAGGAACTGGAGGTGGCCCGGCTCCAGCGCGAGGGGTTGACGATATCGGACATCGCGGATATCGAGGCAGAGGAGACGAACGTCCTGGACGAGTACAAGACGATCAACTTCCACGACGAGATGCTCTACGACGCCACATCGCTCACGGCGCCGTTCCGGATCATCATCGACTCCATCGACTTCTTCTTCGAGCACTACCCGCCGCAGGAGGTCATCGCCGGCCTCCGGTCGTTGAAGACGTACGTCCAGAACATGGGCGGGACGATGCTCGTCACATCGGTCAAGGACTCGTGGGAGGTCAAGATCGAGCACGCCCTGCAGGCGGCGATGGACGTCGTGCTGGAGCTCGAGATATCGAGGATGGGCTCCACGTTCGAGAACCGGCTCATCATCAAGAAGGTCCGCAACAGGCCGGACAAGAACGCGATCCTGTTCTACTCCATCACCGAGAACGGGCTCACGCCCGAGATGGTCATGCGCGTCGCCTGAGGAGGCTCGGGCGACCTGCGCCCCGACCGTCGCCGCGGCCGGACCGAACGAGCGGGAGAGGAAGCGTATGACAGGCACCGTGCACATCATCATGGGGAGCCGTTCCGACATGGCCGTCGCGATGAAGGTCGGCGAGGAACTGGATTCGCTCGGGATACCCCATACGATGTCCGTCGCCTCGGCCCACAGGGACCCCGATGGGGTCAGGGCCATCGTCTCGGCCTCGGATGCCGATGTGTTCATCGCCATAGCCGGCCTCTCCGCGGCCCTCCCGGGGATCGTGGCATCCCACTCCCTGAAGCCCGTGATCGGCGTCCCGGTCAGCGGCAAGGTGAACATGGACTCGATACTGTCGATCGTGCAGATGCCGCCGGGCGTCCCCGTAGCCGCCGTCGGCCTCGACAACGGCAGGAACGCCGCGTGCCTCGCCGCGAGGATCCTCGCCCTGGGCGATCCCGACGTCCGGATGAGGCTCAAGGCCCTGGCCGAGGAGATGCGCGGATCCACCGAGCCCGAGGCGCGCCCACAATAGATTTTTATCCATGCGGAGCCCATACAGGAAAGCGTGGAACGAGGGTGTGCGTTTTGAGGGACCATTACGAGGTCCTCGGCCTGAGACCGGATTGCTCGCCCGGTGAGGTAAAGAAAGCCTACCGCCGCCTGGCGCGCCAGTACCACCCCGACGTCTACCACGGGCCCGACGCCTCCAGGTGCTTCGACGAGATATCGATGGCCTACCAGGTCCTCTCCGACCCCGTGAAGAGGAGGGCGCTCGACAGGGAGATGGAGAAGGAGCGCAGGAAGGTCGGGGACGACCTGCACGAGATGAAGTACCCGCCGAAATACCACAAGGTCGGGATGGACTCGTCCGGGGGGTACAGGACGCAGACCCAGAAGGAGCGGGAGGAGGAGATGTACGCCCGCTTCAACGAGCTCTCCCAGATCTGGTACGACCGGTTCGTCGCGCAGCGGCCCAGGTACTCGGAATCCGCCCGGAGGTCCTACGCCGACCGTTACGACAGGGTCTCTAGGTACGAGAAGCCCCAGCGGTTCACCGCGCGCGAGAAGGAGACGTACAGGTCCACCCGGAAACCCGAGTTCGCCTCCTATGACTCCATCCACCGGCAGTCCTACGGGAGCACGGGCCACGCGGGGATAGTCAAACGCAGCTACGCCTACATGGACCGGAATACGGACGTCGTGTTCGACGAGGACGGCGTGGAAGTCACGGAAGCGGTCTCGAAGCCGGTCCGCCACGCCGGGTGGAAGGCCCTCCTCTTCGTGCTGGCGACCTTCTTCGGGATCCTGTCGATACTGCTCTATCTCGTGATCGGATGACCTTCCCCGGACCGCGCCCCTCACGGCGCCGCGGCTCCATGCTGGTCGGGCGATCGCCCGGACCGATCCCCGCGCCACCGGTCGCCGGTCACCGTTCTATCCCGTCGCGGGCGGCCTCCCCCCTCCTGAAGTAGTGCTTCACCTCGCGCATCTCGGTGACGAGGTCCGCGGCCTCCAGGATCTCGGGGGGCGCGTACCTGCCCGTAAGCACGAGCTCGACGTGCTTCGGCCTGTCCGTGATGACGGCGAGGACGTCCCCGACGGGTATCAGCCCCCAGGCGGCGGCGACGTTGACCTCATCGAGTATGACGACGTCGTACCTTCCCGAATACATCTTGCGGAGGGCGAACTGGATGGCCTCCGCCGCCATCCTGCTGTCGGCGGGCGAGGGGCTGTGGGGGTCGACGAAATCCGGGCTCCCGAACTGGTGCACCTCCGCTCCGAGGCGGCGGAGGGAGGCCACCTCGCCGTACTCGACGCCGCCCTTCATGAACTGTACAACGAGGACGCTGAGGCCGCGACCCAACGCCCTCGCGGCGAGGCCGACGGCCGCCGTGGTCTTCCCCTTGCCGTTCCCCGTGTAGACCTGCACCATCCCAGGATCAGGCATCTCCCTTCCTCCGTGATACCTCACCGCGCTTCACCGCGACGATGTGGACGTAGCCGCAGAAACGCCTCAGCGGCGGGCATCGGCCCATGAGACCCCGCTCGAACGCCACGATCCCGCAGGCCATGCGCCTCAGACCCGGCCTCGCCGACGCCGGTGCCCTGCTGACGATGTGCGGGAGGAGGTAGCCGACGAGATGTCGGTACCCCTCGCTCCTCACCTCGAACCTTGCCGCGATCTCGCGCCTCAGACGGGCGGGGTCGAAGGGTCGTTCGTCGGGGACGTGGATGGTCGTCGGGAAGAGCTTCCTCGCCACCGCTGCCGGCGGGTTGAGCCCCCCGGGATCGTGGACCAGCAGGGTGCCCCCGTCGACGAGCACCCGGCGGACCTCGTCCAGCGCGCGCGGGAGCTCGTCCGGGACGTGGTGCAGGACCCCCCTGGCGACGACGGCATCGAACGCGCCGTCCGCGAATGGGAGGTCGAGCACGTTCCCGTACACCGGTTCGACCTTCGACCTGCGCAGGGACGGGAGGTCGAGGTCCAGGACAACGAGGCGTTCCGCTTCGAGGCATGATACGAGCCACCCGGTCCCGCCTCCGAGGTCGAGGACCCGACCGCCCTTCACCCAGCGCCCGACCTGGCGACGGGGATTCCCCATCGCTGCCCTGAGGGTCCCGCGGTCCCTCCTCCACCCGATGGTCAACCCGCGACCCCCTGACGCCCTGCGCTCGTGCGGACTTCCAGCATCTGTTCTCGCCCTCCCCGGTATCATGATGTGAGGGTCAGTCCCTCCACGGCGATCGACGGGATGTACCCGCCGACGCCGGACATTGCGCCGCTGTGGTAGGTCAGGTCGCTCCCGACGGCACTAACGCCGCGCAGAAGGTCCATGACGTTGCCGCTCAGCATCATCGGCTTCAGCGCCCTCCCGACCTCGCCCCCTGTGATCTCGAAGGCAACGTTCGTGTTGAGCGAGAAGTCCCCGGAAACGGGGTTCGACGTGTGCGCGCCCATGACCGCGACCACGAGCACGCCGTCCTCCACCTCAGCCACAGCGTCCTCGACCGTCGGCTCGATCCATACGTTCCTGGCGACCGCTGCGGGAGTCGACCGGTACGATCTGGACGAGCTCCACCTCTCGCACCTCAGGGCGCTCCCCGTGGGCTCCGCGCCGTGCCTGGCCGCGGTCGAGAGACTGTGGAGGTACCCGACGAGAGCCCCGTTGCGGATGAGCGGCAGGTCGCGCGAGCGGGACCCCTCGTCATCGAAGGGGCTCGCGCCGCATCCCGCCGGCATGACCTGCCTGTCGGTCAGGGTGAGGAGGTCCGACGCGACGACGTCGTCGACCCTTTCGGACAGCATGGACCTCCCCTCGAGCGCCCTCTCGGCGACGAGGGCCGGGAAGAGCGTGAACTCCAGCACGTCGGACAACGAGTCGTGGCGGAGCACGATGGGCGGCACGCCACCCTCCCGCCTGATCGGATCCCTGCTCATCCGGGCCATCTCGACGGCCTTGCCCGCGACGAGGTGGGGATCGATGTCGTCCGACCTGGAAACGGCGTGCTCGAACCCGGTGGCGGGCGGATCGGTCCTGAAGAGGACGCTCAGGCCCACCGAGAAGTATGTCCCCGTGAAATGACGGGCGGGACCGGAGGTGTTCGCGATGGCGACCTCCTCCACCGAGGCACCCGTGCCGGCCGAGACGACGGACGCCTCGGGGGCGAGCTCCCTCGCCCTGTCGAGCATGGCCGCCGTCGCGTCGCGGAGGTCCTCGACGGTCATCATCTCGACCGGCCGGGACCTGAGACCGGGGACGTTCGCCGGCCTGACCCGCGGGAAGAGCCCGTCGACCTCCTGCCCGAGCGGCGCGAGGGCGATCGCCCTCTCCACCGCCGCGTCGAGGTCCGACATGTCCGTGCAGTAGGAGAAGCCGAGCCGGCCGCCCGCGACCACCCGGACGCCCGCGCCGACGTCGGCGCTGGCGGAACCTCTCACGATACGGTCCCTCTCGGCGGAGACGGAGCGGCCGGTCTGCCTGAGGAGGTAGACCTCGACCTCGTCGACGCGGTCGCGCCACCTGTCCACCGCCGCCTCGGCCGCGCCGATGATCTCCTGGACCCCCCGTCCGGCCATGTCACCGCCCCCCGATGACCATCCTGCTGAACCTGACGTACGGTCCGCCGTCCCCGACCGGGACGATCTGCGGGCCTGCGCCCTTGCCGCAGAACCCTGGCTGGCCCATCTCCACCTCGCGGGTCATCCCCTCGACGAGCCTGAGTGTCCCGAGGACGTCCCCGGCGAACGAGACGTCCCTGAGGGGGCGGGTGAGCTCGCCGCGCTCGATGAGCTGCGCCTCGGAGGCGCTGAACTGGAAGGTCCCCTTCTCCGTGTCGACGGTGCCGCCTCGCGTCCCGCGGGCGAGGATGCCCGTCCGGACCCCATCCAGAAGCTCCTCGAGGGTCATGTCGCCGCCGCCCATGAGGGTGTTGCTCATCCGGACTATCGGGCGAGAGCCGTAGTCCATCGCGCGGGTTCCGCCGTTCGCCCCGAGGCCGAGCCTTCTGGCGGTCTCGCGTCCGGTTATGAGGTCCCTCAGCACTCCGCCGACGATGAGCTCCTTGCGCCTCGCCGGCATCCCCTCGTCGTCGAAGGGGAAGCTCCCGAACGCCCCTGGGATCGTCGGGTCGTCGAAGACGTTGACCTCCTCCGTGCCGATCCGCTCTCCGAGCCGCCCCTCGAGTATCGATCCGCCGGTCGCGACAAGGTCGCTCTCGACGGCGTGGCCGATGGCCTCGTGGATGAAGACCCCCGTGAGCTCAGGATCGGTGACCATCGTGAACGCGCCCGACGGGGGATGCTGCGCTGTGAGGAGGGCCGCGGCCCTGAGGGCATACACCTCACCAGCAGCGAGCACGGCGTCGTCGAGGACCTCGAACCCGCGGGTCCCGCCCACGCGGAAGCGGTAGCCGACCATGTTCGAGCCGTCGCGGGCGGCGATGTTCGCCTGTGCCATCGTCCTTGTCACCCGGCTGCGCACGTCGCTCCCCTCCGAATTGAGGACCCTCACGTCCCGTGTGCCGTCGTCGTACGTGATGTCCACGGAACCGATGTGCATGACGCCGAGGATGTGGTCCGCGAGGTCGGCGAGGAAGGATACCTTCTCGTCGATGGGGACGTCGCGCGGAGCGACCTTCACGGGTAACTCGACGTCGGACGTCTCCGGCTCGGCATCGGCGATCGCCGTGTCGCCCCCCGGGACGATGCGGGCGTTCGCGAGGGCGATCTCGACGGCCTCGCCCTCGTCCAACGCCACGTTGGTCGACAGGAACCCCCACGCGCCGCCGGCGAGAACGCGGACGGCCACCCCCTCCCGCCTCCCGTGGACGGCCCTGGACACCGTGCGGTCGCGCATCTCGATGGTCAGCCCCTCCGTCCTCTCCATGCGGACGTCGCAGAACGTCGCCCCCGCGTCCATCGCGGCCCGTACGGCCCTCTCTCCGTCGAACTCCATGGCCAGACCCGCCACTCATATCCCCGGGACGTTTATAGCGTTTTGCTCGCGAAAGCGGCGGGTCTCGCGCGAGTGCCGCGATGCTTTCGCTCGGTTGTTGGCCATAGGCTCGTTGGCCATGGCCTCCCCCATCGGCCGGTGGACACGCCCGAAGTGCCGTCAGTCCAGATCAACACAGCCCGGAGTGGTGAAAAGCAGCCCGGAGCGTCGCAACCTTTTTACCCTCCGAGAACGCAACCTGTCCCGGGTACCGGACCACGGGACGCGGAGCGCGAAAGGATGAGCGATGCATTGCGGGACGAGGAGGCGGTGTCGAGCGTCATCGGGACCATCCTGATGGTCCTTCTGGTCCTGATACTTGCGGCCGTGCTGATAACCTGGGCGATGTCGTTCACGGAGCACCAGCCGGAGAACCCGATAAAGGATGATGATGACCCTCAACGGCAGTTCCATCCAAAGGGGACGACCGGACTTGAGATGAGCCTGAGCGAACTCGAATTTAGTGGACAGTATTGGTCAATCGAATTGGGGGACAGAATATGCGAAGACCGTTAGACCAGAACACGAACGCAGCATCCGAGGTCATAGGCACCGTCCTGATGGTAGGG
>JAKEGO010000095.1 GCA_022615805.1 Thermoplasmata archaeon | reverse complement strand
TCAACAAGACGGTAACTATGATCGGCAATGGCACGTCGAACACCACTCTCGACACGGAGTACGATTGGAACGTGTCATATGTGATGTCGATCGAGAACGAATCCGTCGTGCTACGGGGATTGCATCTCACGCGTAACTACTGGGCTGGCCTGAAGGTCTATGCCAGCCGCGTGCTCGTGGAGGACATCAAGGTGACCGCCATCGACGACGGCGGTATCGAGGCCAACGGCGAATGCTATCTCACGATCCATGAGTGTATCGTCACCGACACCAACATCGGGATTTCGCTGCAACATACCATTGAGGCGACTGTGATGAACTGTCAGATATCCGGTAATGCCAGGAGCGGTATTCGTCTTCTTGCAGGACACGACAACACAATCCGGGGGAACAACATCTCGGATAATGGCGCGTTCGGCATCGACGTGACAGGTCAGAATGGGAGCGCACTCTATGGCAACGTCCTCAGAGGCAATTCTGTGGGCGTTCTTTTCGAGAACAGCCCGAAATGTGTCCTTGAGAAGTGCGATGTCTCGTTCAACGACTTCGGCGTCAACGTCACCGGATCGGACGACACCATCCTCGAGAACTGCACCATCCTCCAGAACTCGGAGATCGACGTCTTTGTCCATGACAGCACCGGGGCGGTCGCCCTCAACTCGTCCTTCGAGAGCGTTGCCATGGGGTCGGACGCCGACCTTACGGCGCGGTTCTTCCTCCACGTCCTCGTCCTCGACGAGAGCGACAACTCGACGGTCGAGGGGGCTGACCTAAGGGTCCGCGATAGCAATTCGACGGTCTACGCGTCCGTGGGCTTCGGCGGCGTCGACCCGGAGACGGATGCCAACGGGTCCATCTCCTGGATCTCGGTCGTGGGGACCGTCTACTCAAGCGGCCCCAACGGCACGACGAACGCGTCAGCGCACGTCAACCGCGTCAAGGCCATGTACGGCGGCTGGGAAGAGGAGCGGTCCATCCACTTCGAAGAGAGCCGGACGGAGACGTTCTACTACCGTGAGCCCTACAACGGGACCACTCTCTACGTCGACGACGACAACGCTGGCGACACAACCATGGACGGCTCCCCGGAGCATCCGTTCGACACGATACAGCGAGGCATCGATAACTCGTCCCACGGGTACACCGTCCGCGTCTACGACGGGACCTACAACGAGAACATCACTCTGAACGTCACAGGGCTCGCTCTGATCGGCAACGGCAGCGCGACGGTCGTGTTCGGCGAGGGGAGCGGGGACGTGGTCTTCATCGACGTGTCGGACGTGCTGTTCCATCGGTTCAGCGTGACGAACTCGGGGACCGGCGCCGAGGACTCTGGCATTCATGTCAAAGGCGGCGGAGTGCGATCGAACATAACCGCCTCCAATATCACGGTGAGCTCCTCGTCCAGAGGCATCTGGCTCGACGGCCCCGGTGCCGTCAACGTCACCGACTGCACGTTGCACGGCAACTCCATAGGGATCTACGCGTCCGACGCTGGTGCCCGGATGTGGGCCAACGTCAGCGGTTGCGAGGTCCTTGACAACTCCGCATCGGGGATCGCCGCCTTCGGCGTGTCGGACCTCACCATCTCCGGAGGCACCGTGAGCCGCAACGGCGATGACGGTATCCGGTTGAACGGATGCGACGGTGCGGTCATGACGGGTGCGACGATATCCGATCACGGGGATGACGGCATCGAGGTTACGGACAGCGATGGCGTGCTCGTCGAAGGATGCACCCTCGACAACAACACCTACGGCGTCTTTTCCAGCGGTTCCGGCTCCCTGCACCTGTGGAGCACGGCCATTGGCGGCTCGGATTCCGTCGGCGCGACCTTCGCACTCCTGTCCGACGGCTTCGACGTCCGGTCCTGCCTCTTCGACGGTGATGGCGTGGCGATCGATATCGACGAGAGCATCGACGGCGTCATCATGTACACGACCATCTCATCCTCGACGACCGCGGACATCCGGCTTTCCGGAGCGGGCGGCTCGAACGCGTTGGCACTGGACACGATGTTCGACGGGGATTCCGTCGTCTGCTCCCTGACCTCCGAACTGACGGTGCGCAACCTCCTCCGCGTCCGCGTCAGGGACCAGTACGGCGACGATGTCCAGGATGCCGACGTCCAGGTGGAGGACAACGACGACGTCGTCTACGCTTCCGAGGGCTACTCCGGGCCGGACGCACGGACCGACAGGAACGGTTTTACTCCCTGGTTGTGGGTCACCGACCGCATCTACGATGGCTCGGACACGGCGACCGAGAACGTAACGACCGCCTCGGCGAAGAAGGCGAACAACGAGACCGTCGTGGACGTCGACATGAGCGTGAGCCACGTCGAGGTCATCATCGTCAACATCACGGAGGAGGGGATACTCTACGTCGACGACGACAATGCCGGAGACCCCCAGATGGACGGCTCCAGGAAGCATCCATTCGATACCATCGCGAAGGCCATTGAAGTTGCGGTCGACGGCGATACGATCCGGATATGGAACGGAACATACACCGAAAAGGTGAACGCCTCCGTCGCCAACACTGTCCTTCTTGGCAACGGCACGGGCACCATCGTCGACGCCGGCGGCGTCGGCATCGCCATCCTCCTCTCTTCGAACAACGTGACGGTCCATCAGATGAGCGTGACCGATGCCGGGACCGGCATCGCCATCAACGACGTCGATGTCGCGGAGGTCGCCGACGTGGTCTTCTCCGACGTCACCATTGCGATCTCCGTGCGAAGTTCGACCGTCGTGACAGTAGAGGACGTGGAGGTCGATGGGGGAGAGAAGGGCATCCACGTGATGGACTCCTCCGATATCACAATCGATGGCGCCATCGCACGGGGAGCGATCAATGGCGTCCTCGTCGAGGACACATCGTCTTTCGAGTTCCGCGACTTGCAGGTGACGGGATCGTGGGCGGGCATCGTGCTCGACTCCTCGACCGATGGCCTCCTGCGGAGCTGCTCCATGTCGGACAACACCTACAACTTCGGCGTGGTCGGCTCCACCAAGGCCCATCATGCGCACGACATCGACATTTCGAACAGGGTGAACGGCAGGTCCATCTACTACTTCGTGGACCGGGTGGAGCCCGTGTCGCTCAAGGGGTCGCTCGGCTTCGTCGGCCTTGTCAACACCGGTGGGACCGTCGATGTCTCCGTGGAGAACAATCTGGCCGGAATCCTCATCGCGTTCTCGGACGATGTGAACGTCTCCGGTGACGTCTCGGACAGCCGTACAGGTCTGGTGGTGATCGGCTCTGACGACGTCCTCGCCGATGGGCTTAAGGCGTCAAACGTCGAGAACGGGACGCAGATCTCGTCCAGCACGGTCGTCACGATATCGGGCAGCGACTTCTCGAGCTCGGGCGCGGGGATCGATCTGCGGTTCTGCGATGTCGTGAGCGTCGTTAACACCACGATCGACTCGGACACACCGTTCAATCTGCTGTCCTCGAAGGCGAGGACGCTCGGAGTCGTTTTCGACGACCCGATCGTGGTCAGCGCGACGTCGAGGCTCGTCGTCGAGAACCACCTGCACATCCACGTCAACGCGACGGGCGGCGGCGACCTCCAGGGAGCGGACGCGAGGGTGGACGACAACGGAAATACGATATACGCCTCCTCGGGATACGGCGGCTCGGACCCGCAGACCGACGATGAGGGATTCATCCGCTGGATCGTCGTGACGGACCGCATCTACGACGGCTCCCCGTCGGCCGACGAGAACGTGACCGACATCGAGGTCAAATACGGGGGCTGGATGGAATCGAGATCGGACATCGACATGTCGCGGAGCCACACCGAGTGGTTCGACGAGAACCCTCCCGCGAACGAGGCTCCCTACTGCTCCATCATCGACCCCCGCGACTCCGACAAGGTCGGCGGCCAGATCGACGTATTCGGCAATGCCTCCGACGACGATGGGACCGTCATCGATGTCTGGGTCAGGATCGATTCGGGGGGCTGGGAGCTCGCCGATGGGACCGAGAACTGGATCTACCAATGGGACACTGTGACGACCACCGACGGCGAGCACTGGATCCACGCAAAATCGAGGGACGACAAGTTCGCCGAGTCCGCCGTCCACAGCATCAAGGTCATCGTCGACAACTCGAATTATGCTCCGAACGTCACCATCACGGACCCGGAGGACGGCAGCGTCGTATCGGGGACCGTAACCGTCGAAGGCGTTGCTGACGATCCTGAAGGCGAGATGGAAAGCGTCGAGGTGGCGATCCTGCCCGCCGGGACTATACCTTCCGAGAACAACTGGACGACGGCGAGCGACACTTCCGGCGACGGCTCTTGGAGCACGTGGGAGTTCGAGTGGGATACGATGGAACCGAACCGTACGGCGGACGGGAACTATACTGTCCACGCCAGGGCTCGGGACCAGGCCGACCACACGAAGCAGACGAGCATTTCGGTCTACGTCGACAATCCCGACCGGCCTACCGTCACGGTGAGGACCCCGAGGACGGGCGATGAGTTGGCCGGACCGATCGTGATCAACGGCACGGCTGACGACCCGGACCTCGACGGAGGCGTGGAGGCGGTTTACGTCGCCGTCGTAGAGAAGGGCACAGACCCGAAGGGGGGCGACTGGAAGGAGGCCGAGGACACGTCCGGGAACTCAAGCAGCGCCTACAGCACGTGGGAGTACGAGTGGGACACCCGCGACGCGGAGGACGGGAACTATACCATCCACGTCAGGGCGTACGACGGAGAGGAGCTCTCCGAGGACCGCCAGGTGAACGTGTCAGTGGACAACGTCAACGAACTCCCTTCAACGGCCATCACGGAACCCGGGGACGGCGACGACGTCAGTTACATCATCGACGTCCAGGGGTATTCTATCGACGGTGACGACAACCTCGACAAGGTCGAGGTGTCCATCGACGACGACTCCTTCGCGACGAACAAGCTCTCGACGACCCTCCAGAAGGTCGCCTGGAACCGGTGGAACTGGACGGCGAAATGGGATACGCGCAACTACGAGCCGGGCAACCACACGCTCTTCGCCCGGACCACGGACAAGCGCGGTGGACGATCGGAAGTGCACAATGTGACGGTGAGGGTCTGGGAGAACGTGCCGCCGAGGCTGAAGTTCACCAACCCCGGCGATGAGGACGAGGACTACTTGTGGAAGGGTGAGCAGGACCACTACTTCATACAGTGGGAGGACAACGACCCTGACGACAATGCCTCCATGAAGTTCAGTTTCACCGCGGAGAAGGGGGACGAAGGCACGCGCATCCCCGGGATCTATTTCGAGGATACCACGGACTCGCAGGGTCGAGAGATCGACACGCTCCGGTGGGAGGTCGACAAGGTCGCCGAGGGCGACTACTACCTGTGCGCCGTCCTCGAGGACGAGGCCGACAACAAGGTCACCGTCTACAGCAAGGGAAGGGTCCTCATCCGCGAGGGAACGCCCAACTCCGCCCCTTCGATCGAGATCACCCAACCCGACGGGGAAGATGATGTCATCGAGTTGAACGGCACGTACCAGGTCTGGTTCAACGCCACGGACGAGGACGGCGACGTTCTCGATGTCTATCTCTACTACGACGAGGACACGGACCAGGGGAACGGTTACACAGCGATGACGAACGGATCGCTCGATGGGACGGTCGGCCACTTCATTTGGGAAACGGCCGGCGTTCCCCGGGGCGAGTACTATGTCCTCGGCGCCGTCTACGATGGTGTCAACGACGTCGTGTGGGATTACAGCACCGGCACCATCTCGATAGGCGACCTCGTCAAGCCCTCTGGCGTGCACGAGCTTGTCGCACAGGACCCGGGGTTCGGGGGCACCGTCAACCTGACGTGGACCGCGCCGGGGGACGACGGCGATGAGGGCTGGGCGACCGGGTACGAGGTCCGTTTCAGCTCGACCGGCTCGATAACGACCTCCAACTGGGCTGGTGCTACGATCTTCCCGAACGACATGGTCCCTGCGGCACCCGGCGAGAACGAGTCGCTTGATCTCACCGGGATCGAGAACGACGTGCAGCACTGGATCGCCGTGCGAGCGGTCGATGACGAGGGCAACATGGGTCCGATAGTACAGGTGACCGCTGCCCCGACGCGGGTGTCACGGTCGGTCCAGATAATAGACCTGCCCACGGGTTTCGGAGGCGATGTTTCGTGGCTCGGATACGGCTCCCTGACCGCACTGTTCGACGATGAGGGATACAAACCTCCCTATGGTCTATCCGATATCGGCATCTTCATCGCCGTGGAGGCTACAGGTTTCCATGAGCGAGTGCTCATCAACATCACCTACACCGTCGCCATAACGGGGGTGGATCCCGACACGATCAGGATATACCGTCGGACTGTCGGCCAGTGGCGGCTCGTTGCGGATACAGATCACGATGTCGAGGGCCGCAGGATATGGGGCCGCGTTGGCCACCTGTCCGTCTTCGCGCCCATGGCAAGCGGGCTCCCCTCACCGACCCTAAGCGGATTCACCAGCCTTCCGGACCGACCGGACGAGGACGATGACATCACCGTGGAGATCACCATAACGGACCCCGCAGGCAGGACGCCGACCGAGGTCTTCGTGAACGCAGGCGGTAAACGGTTCGACATGATCCTCGTGGAGGGCGAACCGCTGACCGGGATGGTCTACCGCGCCGTCTTTTCCCTCGACAAAGGCACGTACGAGATGCAGGTCGTCGTCCGTATCGGGGAGGAGTCCGAGTTCCGTTCCTCGAAGGTCTCCATCGACGTGGCCGAAGGCGAGTCCGATGAGGAGTTCCCCTGGACCTGGGTGGCGGGAGGTATCGCCGTATTGGCGCTGCTGTCGTTCTTCCTTTTCATCGTCAGGCCACGGATGATCCGGAATCGCCAGAAGGAGGCCACCAGGCCAGCTGAGCCCGGGATCGCGCCGCCGTTGGCCAGCATCCCACGCGAAGTCGTCGAGGCGGATGTCTACGAGGCCCCCGGCATCGTCGTGATGGAAGGGGAAGAGGCGCCAGTGCCCGCTCCGGCGGATGCCCTGGAGGTCGAGGCGGCCGAGGTCCCGGAGGTCGCGACTCCGACGGAAAGGCCGCCGGGTTCTCCCGAACAGGCCATCTCGATGGCATTTCCGCGAGCCGTTCCGCTGGAACCCCGCGCGCCGGAGAGGCTGGCGCTTCCGACGCTCTCGGACGCCGCAGTACCGGTAGAACCCCCGTCGCCCAGGGCAATCGAGGCCAGGCTCACGGATGTCGGAAGGATCATGTTAGCGCCTTGCCCGACGTGCGGCCACCAGCTCGTGATACCCAAGGAGCGTCCGGTGGACATCAGGTGCCCAGAGTGCGATGACGAATTCACGGTCAAGTGAGCCGGAACGATATCATCAGACCTGATGCGGGCGCCATGATGGCTCGGGGGCCAGCGCGCGAGGAGCGGCCTCCCGCTTCATGGAGGTCTTCCCTGGTCGTAAACGAGGGCATGGCCATATCCGGCCTTTCGGGTATACCCTCTATCGATGTTCATTCGATCGTATACCCGTCATTGGGGTTGCGACCGGGCTGCCGGACCGCGTCACTCGACCTTCTTGGCGGTTTTCTTCCTGTAGAAGGCGTAGAATCCCGCGAATACGATCACGATCACGATGAGCGGGGCCATGTCTGACATCACGTCGGTCGGATCGGTGGGCTCCTCCTCGACGCTGATGCGGACCGAGAAGTCCTCCGAGACGCCCGAGTCCGAAGTGGACTCGACATGAACTGTGACCGTGACGTCATCGCCCTGGGCTTCCTCCGGGGGGACCAGGTCGATGGAGACGGTGGACGACCCGAGGCTCTCCACGAGTATGGTCCTCTGCGTCCCGGTCACGTCGTTGATCTTGACGTCCCACTTCGAGTCGATGCCCGACACGATCACGAGGAACCCGTCCTCGAGGTTGCCGTTGTTCTCGAGGGTAAAGACTATCTGAACGTTGTCGCCCTCCTCGACGTCCTTGAAGTTGTCGCTGCTCGTGAGCTCGAATGACGCGTCCACGTATTCCTCGACGATCACCTTAACGACCTGGGTCTCGGTCTTCTTTCCGGGTATGGACGCTTTGATGAAGACATCGTATTCGCCGGGGGCGAAATCGTCCTCTGGCGTCAGCTCCACCGCGACGTCCGCCTTCTGCTCCGACCCGATGGTGACGGTGCCTCCCGATGGATTGAAGGTCACGTCCCAGTCCGCGAGGTCTATCTCGCTCTGGTCGTAGTCGATGGAGACCTCGCAGTCCTCTTCCTCGCTCTCGCCGTTGTAGAGGGTGAGCGTGAAATCGGCTTCCCTGTACACGAAATGAGGCGTGGTGTCCTCGACCGTGCAGGTCTCCTCCATCGACGATATTTCCTCGATCAGCGTGTACGTGTCGAGTATCACTTCGATGTTGTGGTACTGCTCGATGTCCATGTGACCGACCGGCCACGCTGAGATCTCGAACTTGGGGTTCTTGTCCACGCCCGTGTCGTCGGAAGGCGCGGTGACCCTGAATTGGAAGGTGACGGTCTCGCCCGCGTCGACCGCCTCGATAGGTGGCTCGTCGACGAACTGAATCGTCCATCCGTTCGGAGCCGTTTCTGGCTGGCTCGTGTAGTCGAAGTCGAGCTCGTCGTTCCCGGTGTTCTTCAGCGTGAACGGGAAGGTCGCCGTCTCGCTCCGGCCGACCCTCCGGCTGTAGTTGCCGTCGGTCAGGTAGAAGTCGAAATCGATGACGCCGAGTGCGATCATCTTGAAGAAGACAGCGTCGCTTGCGTCGGGGTCCTCGTCGACGATCGCGTCGAGTTCGATGTTGACCCACTTGCCTGGATCGATGTTCGGGATGCCAACCGAGGCTGTGATCACGGTGTCCTCGCCGGCTGCGAGGATGAACTCGTCGTCGTCAAGTTCGACCGTCCAGTTCTCCCCGGGCTTCGGGTTGATCGCTTCGAGCATGACCGTCTCCTCGGTCAGGCCGGTGTTGAAGACGTAGAACTCGACATCGACGGAGGCGTTCACTTCGCCTGTGCTCTCGACGGTGCGCAGCCACACCTCTTCGCTGCTGTCCCAGAACCTCAGCATCACGCCGTACTCTAGCATGTCGAAGTGCCACGTCAGGTTCGTCATGCGGAACTTGTGCCCGAAATCGTTCATGAAGGTGATCACGATGTTGTAACCGTCAGAGCCGCTCGTGGGATCGGATGCGGTGATGTCCTTGGGGTTCCACCACCACTGGTAGTGGTATTTGTACTGTTCGTCCGTCTTGTAATTGTTCGCGTGTCGCGCCACCTGGTCGTCAAGGATGCTGCCGGGGGAGCCGCCGATGCGGTCGATGTCGATGGTCACGTTGCTGATGTCGTAGGAGCCGAAGGCGTTCTCGATGTTGCCAGTAATGTTCATGAAGCGGATGTCGGGCGGAAGGTTCGGATAGAATTCCTCGGTCTGGTTCTCGACCTCGGTATGGTCCCAGATGCTGAGCACGACCCGGTTCTTCACGGGGGAGGCCGTCAGGTTCAGGAAGTAATCCCCCGCGTTGTCCACGGAGCAGCTGCCGCCGAGGAACGCGTCCGTCGTGACGGATATCCTGAAAATGATGAGGCTTCCTGCCCGGAAGGTGTAACTCGTCCATTCGGTCTCAACGAAGGGGATGTCCCAATCCGTCTGGGCCGTCTCCCATGCGCTCTCGCCGACGAGGGTCTCGTTGGTGCCCCTCAGTTCGAGGACGCCCACCTTCGCCTCGGTCGTGCCCCCGACGCCCGAACACGACAGGACGATCCTCGCATGGAATCCCCGCGGCCCGCCGAGGTCCTTCCCGATCGCCTCGAGGTCGTACTGGAGTGTCTTGTTGAGCTGGTAGTCCCTTGTCGCGGTCTCGCCGCTGCTCACGCCGATGGTACCGCCATCGCCAGCGCCCGGTCCATGCGTGGTCAGGTTGTATTCGCCGGCGTTCGTGTCGGACTGAAAGAAGAGCCTAACGTCATCGAGGGGCTCGTCATTGAGCACTGTCTTCGCCGACGTCGCACCGACGAAGAGGGCCATTGTGACGATGGATATGGCCAATAACGTCCATTTCATCATGTTCATCACCTTAGCTAGTCCAGGCCATCCCAATGGCCCATCGAAAGTATATTGGTACGCGTTATATATGTTTCGGTAACGGTGTTACAGGCGCTAAAAAGCCCGGGAAAACGTTTTTAGGCCCCATGGACTGATATGGGGGTCGATGCGTTACGGCCTGCTGTTGCCCATCGTCACCGTCCTCGCGATCGCCTCCCTACTCTTCCCTGCGCCAACGGCCTCCGGTCGAACGGTCATCCTCGAGTCGTTCTCCAACACCCAGTGCCCGCGCTGCCATGCGGTGAACATGGACCTCCGCACGATCTATTACGAGGACGGACCGGACTTTGTCTTCGTCACGCTCGTCGAGAACAAGGTGGACCTGGCGGATGAGAGGATGGACGATTATGCGCCCCTGGAGCACTCCTTCCCTCTCGTGCAGGTGGACGGCGTCTATCGTGCAAGGGAGGGCCAGGAGGACATTGATGTCTACAGGGAGGACATCTCTGACGCCCTCGCAAGGGACGTGCCCGCTGTACGAGCCTCGGTCGAAGTCCACTGGCGCGGCCAGGCGACGGTGGAGGTCAAAGCAATGGCGAGGATGGCGGAAGGTGGCCCGAGGGATGTCAGGATCATCGCATATATCGTAGAGGCGGAGTCCAGGTACAGGGACCACAAGGGCCGGAGGTATGCCTTCGGAATGCTCGACATCCCCATCGACGCGGTCGTGACCCTCACCTCTACCTCATGGTGGACTAACGTTACGGTCTGGAACGGCGCCGAGCACAATGATTCGAAGGGCGACCATTTCGGCGACGTGGACCTCTCCAACCTGAACGTCGTGATGGGCGTCTTCCTGTCAGAGTCCGGAGAGCCCAGGGTCGCCCTCGCCAGTGACATCGCAGTACCCCCCTCCCTCCGGATCGGGTCGTTGCCCGGGAACGTGACAGGCCAGTACTCCATATCGGGGCGGGTTTGGGGCAACGCCACGAGGGAACGAGCCATCCGGTCCGTCGAATATCGGATCGACGGGGGCGACTGGATCGAGGCCGAAGTCGGCGAGGCCACGCTGTCCGTGGAGGATGGCGACCGCCTCGTCCATCCCTTCGATGCAGTGTGGAACTCCACGGAGGTCGAGAACGGCACTCATGATATCGAGGTAAGGGCGATCGATTCGAACGGCTCGTCGTCGAGGGCGATGTGGTCTGTCGAAATATCGAACGACGACTTCATTCCACCGACGCTCAGGTTCCTTCGGCCCGCGTCCGGTCCGGTGAACGGGACGACGGAGCTCTCGATAAGGGCATCCGACAGGAATCCCCTGGTCGTGACGATGGACCTCGGTGACGGAGTGCCGCTCCCGATGAGCGGTGAGAATGACACCTACGGGCTCCTCTGGGACACGACCCTTGCCCCGGAGGGCTGGACGACCGCGACGGTTGCCGCTTTCGACGGAGCGTTCACCGTGACCAGGAGCAGGGTGTTCCTTGTCGACAACGACGCCACCCCGGTCTTCCACTCGGTCTCGGCACCCCAGGGGCCGACCGCTGGCACGATATCCGTCGATGTGGAGTTCCGCGACGATTCCCCCTTCCTGACCGTAATGCTCACCTTCGGGGACATTTCGTTCGAACCCTCGTCCACCTCCTCGTCCGAGGTCGCAGGGGGCTTCCTGACCATGGCGATCTACGACGTCGATTCCAGTCTCCTGCCCGATGGGCCCATACATCTCCTGTCGACCGCCTCGGACGGACATCTCCAAAAAGCGTGGGGCAACGTGACGCTGCTTGTGGACAACACGGCACCTCCCGCCACACCTGCAACAACCGCGTGGGACGCCGCATGGAACGTCTCATGGTCCCCCCCGTCAGCGGACACGGTTTCATACCAGGTCTTCCTTTCCCAGGAACCCGTTTTGGACGTGGGGGGGATGGACCCGGCGCATATGACCGATCGGCTGTCCTGGACCGTGCCGAAGGCCAGCGTCCCCGGGTACATCGCGGTGGTCGCGATCGATAACGTCGGTAACATCGGAGCCATCGAGTGGACCTACCTCGGGTCCCCGCCGATCCTCTCCCTTTCGCTCCTTGGATTGGAGGATGCGGTCCCAAAGGGCGCGACACTCATGATCACGGTGACGGTCACCAACGCTGGAGAGGTCGAGGCACGCGGGGCAGTGCTCGTTATCTTCCTGGGCGCCATTGAGATATACAACGCGACCGTCGGGCCTGTCCCCCCAACGGACCATCTGAACGTGACTCTCGGCGTTCCCCTGATGCATGATGATGACGTGAGCGCATGGCTGCGCTTCGGCACCGACCATCCGCACGTCATGGAGCGTGCTAGGGTCGAGCGGGATGTCCCCGACATCGACACTGGAGAGGTGGCGACCGTGGCGCTCCTCATCGCCCTTATTTTCGCGCTTGCGGCCTTCATGGTCCAGGTCCAGCGGTTCTAGTTGGTCCACCAACGACGTCCATCGGACTCCCGATGTGGTCCGGCTCGGTCAGGCCCCTGGCCTTTGCCGTCTCGATCCGCCGATCCCGATCGAAGCCCAGCTATGCCCGGTATAAACCTTATCTATCACCACTGCGTTTCCGCGCCATGCCCGCCATCTCGAGGATCGACCTGCAGAGACACGGTGACGACTCGCTCAGGCGCATGAGCGCCGAGATGGGGCTCGCCCTCTCGGTCGAGGAGATGAGGCGGATCGGGGACTACTTCGCCGCCGAGGGCCGCGAGGCATCCAACGTCGAGTTGCAGGCACTCGGGCAGGCATGGTCCGAACATTCATGTTACAAGAGTTCGAAGTTGCTCCTCAAGCAGTACGTGTTCAACATCCCCTGCAAGGATTTCGTATGCAACGAGGATGCGGGTGTGGTGCATTTCGACGATGAGCACGATTACGTCGTCGGTTTCGAGAGCCACAATCACCCCTCGGCCGTCGAACCCTATGGCGGCGCCGCTACGGGCATCGGGGGTATCCTCAGGGACGTCCTCTGCATGGGGGCACAGCCCATCCTCCTCGTCGATCCGCTGTTCTTCGGGCCGCTCGACCAGAGCTTCGAGGACCTTCCCGAGGGCATCAAGCACCCGCGTTACCTCTTCAGAAGGGTGGTCGACGGCATCGCCGACTACGGGAACCGGGTGGGCATACCGACGACAACGGGCATGGTCTATTTCCACGAGGGATTCACCGGCAACTGCCTGGTCAACGTGGGATGCATCGGTATAGCAAAGCGTAAGCACATCGTGCGCTCGAGGGCGGGCGGTGCGGGAGAGATCTTCGTCCTCGCCGGGGGCTCCACCGGCCGCGATGGTATCCATGGCGTGACGTTCGCCTCGGAGGTCCTCGACGAGGACTCCCACGAGGAGGATGTCGGCGCGGTGCAGCTCGGCGATCCTATCACGAAGGAGCCGCTCATCCACGCGTGCCTCGAGGCCGTCGAGCGCGGCCTCGTGACGGGTATGAAGGACCTCGGCGGTGGCGGTCTCTCGTCCTGCATAGGGGAGATGGCACATGCCGCAGGCTGCGGAGCCATCGTCGAGCTCGATAAGGTGTTCCTCAGGCAGGAGGGGATGCAGCCGTGGGAGATATGGATCTCCGAGAGCCAGGAGCGCATGGCGATGACCGTCAGGCCCGACCGTTTGAACGACCTCTTGGCGACCTTCGACTCCTGGGATGTCTTCGCCGCGGCCATCGGAAGGACCGTTCCGGGCCGTCGGATCGCGGTCACGTTCCACGGTGAAACGGTCCTCGACCTCGACCTCGCGTTCTACTCGGGTGGACCCGAGTACAGGAGACCTTTCAACCAGCCAGCCCATCTTGAGCGAACGGATGTCGGAGAGGAGCCCGTCGACTACGGAACGATGGTCCTCGCCATCCTCGGCTCGCCGAACGTTTCGAGCCGGGAATGGATCATACGACAGTACGACCACCAGGTACGCGGGAACACGGTATTGCCCCCGCTCCAGGGAGTGCTCGGCTCCTTCGGACCAGGGGACGCTGCGATCGTCAAACCCGTCGAGGGCTCATTCCGGGGTCTGGCCGTGACCGCCGACGTCAATCCCGAGATGTGCCGCCTTGATCCCTACTGGGGTGCATGCGCGACGATAGACGAGATCGTCCGGAACCTCGTCTCCGTCGGATCGAAGCCCCATTCGCTCGCGGACTGCCTGAACTTCGGCAATCCCGAGAATCCGGACCGGATGGGCGAGTTCACCGAGGTCCTCCGCGGCTTCTCGGACATCGCCCGTGCCCTTGACCTCCCCTTCATTTCGGGCAATGTGAGTTTTTACAACGAGGCTCCGACCGGTCCGATACCCCCTACGCCGGCTGTCATAGGCGTCGGCATCATCGATGACGTCCGCGATGCCATCACCCTCTCCCTGAAGGAGGACGGGAATGCGCTGATGCTCCTGGGTATCACGGCGCAGGAACTTGGGGGGTCCCAGTACTACCGCCACCAGGGCCTCGTAGGCACGGTGCCTCGGGTGGACATCCCCCGCCTGTCGGAGTCGATCGACCGTTTGCTCTCCGCCCGCCCCGGCTTCGATGTCCTTGCCGTCCATGACCTTTCGGAGGGCGGCCTTGCTGTCGCGCTCGCCGAGATGTGCATCGCGGGCGACAGGGGAGCGGAGATAGACCTCGCGCCACTGGAGGAACTGAGGACGGACCACCTCCTGTTCTCAGAGAGCGCGACCCGATGGATCGTCGAGATCCCGGAGGAACAGGTCGATTCGTTCGTCGCTCACATGAGCCCCGTGCCCGCACGGAGGATCGGCACGACCGGAGGTGACCTCGCGATCGGACGTGGGAATGGACGGATCGCAAACCTCTCAGTGGAACGATTGCGAGAGGCATGGAACCGTTACATCCCTGAAAGGATGGGGTCTTGACGGCAACCGTGCATCACGCAGTCCGCCAGGGCTCGACTGGGCATATCGGTCACAATACCCTCGGTTCGTGACACATATGGGCCTCCGGTCCATTGGGCCCCCTGACGCTCCGATGAGATGAACGACATCGTCCCCCGCTATCGTTCCTCGTTCGCTTCGATGCCGGGTCATCGGCATCAGGACGCGACGTTCTTCAGAATTTCGCGGGCGATGACCATCCTCTGGACCTCGGATGTCCCCTCGCCGATCTGCATGAGCTTCGCGTCACGGAAGAAGCGCTCGACCGGATAATCCCTGGTGTATCCGTATCCGCCGTGGACCTGGATCGCCTCGGTGCACGCCCACATCGCCATCTCGGAGGCATACAATTTCGCCATCGATGCTTCGACGGTGAAGGGCCTGTTCAGGTCCTCCAGTTGCGCGGCATGATGGGTGAGTGCCCGCGCGGCTTCGATCTTGGTCGCCATCTCCGCAATCTTCCACTGTATCGCCTGGAACTTAGAGATCGGCCTGCCGAACTGCTCGCGTTCCCCCGAGTAGCGGATCGATTCCTCGAGCGCGGCGCGGGCCACGCCCACCGAAAGCGCTCCGACCGCCGTCCGACCCCTGTCGAGGATCTTCATGGCGCCGACGAATCCGTTACCCTCCCGTCCGATAATGTTCTCTGCGGGGATGCGCATATCGGTGAAGAAGAGTTCCGAGGTCACGCTGGTCCGGAGGCCGAGCTTGTCCTCGTCCTTTCCCAGCTCGAGGCCAGGTGTCCCCTTCTCGACGATGAATGCGCTAATGCCGTGAGCGCCCTTCGTGCGGTCCGTCATCGCCATGATGACGAAGATGTCGGCTTCGCTGCCGTTCGTGATGAAGACCTTGGATCCGTCGATCACCCATTCGTCGCCGTCCCTTTGGGCGAACGTCTTTCCACCAGCAGCGTCGGACCCAGCGCTCGGCTCCGTGAGGCCCCATGCGGAGAGGTGCTCTCCCGAGGCGAGCTTAGGGACGTACTTCCGGCGCTGTTGCTCGTTCCCGTTCTCGTAGATATGGGCGACACCGAGGGAATTGTGCGCCTCGATCGTGAGGCCGATACCTACGTTCGCTCTCGCAAGCTCCTCGAGGGCGAGGCAGTAGGAGATCCGGTCCATCCCGCTTCCGCCGTACTCCTGGGGAATGGTCATCCCCATAAGGAATATCTCGCCGCACTTTGCGATGATCTCCCTGGGGAATCTGCCTGCAGTCTCGAGTTCATCGTTGAACGGGATGATCTCTGCATCGACGAAGTCCTTGACCGTACGCCTGATGAGTTCCTGCTCGCGGGTGAGCTCGAGCCTCATGTGTGCTCCCGGGCCTTGTAAGAAGGCGCGCTATTAAATCCTTTTGGGTGACCGCCCCGCAGGGGCCTTTTTCCATGTCAGTGGATGACCCTCTTTCGGAAGGGCGGGCGTATGGCAACAATATGGACGCGTATATCAACTCGCCGATGCGCCGATGGTCGACAGGTCGTCGGAAGCGTTCGCGCTGTCACGATCGATGGATTCTCCAATGGCGCCGTCTCCCGTCGAGCATCAAAGGACGCCCAGACCCTTCGAGATCTCCTCGTAGAGCATCTTCGCAAGGTCGGTTTTCAGCCCAGAGAACGTCGTCCCCGAACCGTCCCGCCTCACGATGACGCACGATGTCATCTCCCTGCCGACCCGCTCGATGTCGTTCGCCACGACGAGGTCGAGGTCGGACTCGATCAGTTTGTCGTATCCCGCATCCT
>JAKEGO010000094.1 GCA_022615805.1 Thermoplasmata archaeon | reverse complement strand
GTTTCCTTCGACCCTCGAACCCTGGAGATAGATCCAGGGGAATCACGTAATGTAACAATGACGTTGGACGTTCCGTTGTCCGACAACGTTGCGTATTTTATCACCATAACCGGTGAATCGATAGTCGATGACGAGGTTGTCGCTACGGTCAATAGAACGATATCCATTTCGGTGAACCAGGAAGCCGATGACACCTATGTGGTTCAGATTGCTATCGTGTCGTCATTGACGCTTCTGGGCCTCGGAGCAGCCTTCGCGACCGACCGGGGACGGGCCCTCCTGTTCCTCGGGCTAGCTCCGCTTTACAACCGCCTCAAGCCGTCGGCGGTGATGGACAACGAGAACCGGGGCCGGATCGTCCAGTACCTCATCGACAACCCGGGCGCCCACTACCGGCGGATAAAGGACGAGCTCGAGCTGTCGAACGGGGTGCTCGGATATCACCTTGGCGTGCTGGAGAGGAACGGCATCCTCAAGAGCCGGAGCGACGGCTCGCTGAAGCGGTTCTATCCCCACGGTTTCGAGATACCTCCGATACAGCTCACCCGGAAGGAGAGGCGCATCGTTAGAGTCATCGCCACGAATCCTGGGATCCGGCAGTCCGAGCTTGGCGAGCGCGTGAAGCTGAAGCAATCGACCGTCTCGTACTACATCAAGCAGCTCAGGACGAAGGGGATCGTCATCACTTCGAAGGACTGCGGCTGCCGCATACCCGAGGGGCTGGAGTCCTTCGCGAGGAACATCTAAGCCCGTACAAGTGGACAATCTAGGCTCATTCACGGCCGGCAAGCCAGTCCGCGAACGCCTCCACCGCCCGCCCCCTGTGGCTGACCGCGTTCTTCTCCTCCGTCGACATCTCGGCGAAGGTGAGGTCGTGGCCGTCTGGGATGAATATCGGGTCGTAACCGAAGCCGCCGTGGCCCCGGGGACGATCGGCGATGCGGCCGCCGGCGACGCCGGTGAAGACGTGGGGCTCGCCGTCGTGGTAGAGGAGGCACGTCTCGAAATGTGCCTTCCTGTCGGTGCCCTCTGCGAGGCGGAGGATGCCCGCGAGGCCTATGCACCTGAGGACGTGCTTCGAGTACACGCCGGGGAACTGCCCGTAGGCCTTCATGAAGAAGCCGGAGTCCTCAAGGATGAAGTCGGTCATCTCGAGGGACATGACGTCGGCGCCGAACCTGGCGACCTTCGCGAGCGTATCCGCCTGGACCTCCGGGTACTCCGCGTCCACCTGGACGACCTCGATGCCCCGGCGTGCCATGCCCGTCTGGACCTCCCGGAACTTCCCCTCGTTGGTCGTGATGAAACTGACGGGCCTCATCTGCCGTCGCCCCCCTCGCCTCGGGCCTTGCCGCCCGGACCCGCCTTCATCGCCGCGCGGGCCTTGGCGACGACCTCCGCATCGACGCGGTCGATGAATTCGGCGACGTCCACCCCGTCGTCGCTGGCGACCACGAGCGCGACGACCTCAGCGTCGACCTGCATCTCCCTCTTGAGCCTGTTGACCCTTCCCATGACCGCCCTGCGGTCCGCGCCGGTGGCGTCAGATATCCTGTCCACTATCTCCATGAGGAGCGCCATCTCGTTCCACCTCCACGAGCTTCCATTCGACCCAGGGGGGACAGCCGGCGACCGGGCCCTTCCTCCGCGAGAAGTAGCGGGCCCCCTCGGGCAGCGGGGAGGG
Organism: Thermoplasmata archaeon; assembly: GCA_022615805.1. Lineage (GTDB taxonomy): Archaea > Thermoplasmatota > JAKEGO01 > JAKEGO01 > JAKEGO01 > JAKEGO01. The sequence continues at coordinate 946 of JAKEGO010000094.1, read as the reverse complement.
CGATCCCGTCCACACGACGAAGTCCGAGATGCCCTTCTCCATGAGCCATCGCACCTCGTGGGCCGCCCCGTCCCCCTCGAGCCTTCGCATCCAGACGACGACCCGCTCGGCGATGCCGACGGCCTCGATGGCGAGATCGCGCCAGTGGTGCTGGCCCTGCCGCACGACCACGGCTGCGGCGCCCGCGACGAGGAGATCGATGATGTCCTCGGGGTCGAGGGGCGCGGCGTCGGCCCAGACCTCTCGCCGGCCGCCCTCCGAGACCCGCTCGATGGCCCTGAGCGAGGGCTTCTTCCGCTCGTGACCCGAACGGTCCACGATGTAGAGCGAACCCTCGCACCGGAGGGCCTCGCCTCGGGGCGCTGCAACGACGCCCCCCTCATCCACTTCGATGATCGGCAACACGGCCATCCGGACCACCTCCCGCGCGCCCTGTGCGGGAACGTCCGCGGATATGCGCGAGGGCCTTATGGGAGTATCGGTAGGTCAGCCACAGTCCGAGGGGGATGCACGCGAGGACAAGGATCCTGCCGAGGACGAGCAGCGGGTCGGTGTACCACGCGGGGTAGGAGAGGAGGTCCACCATTTGGAGGTAGTCTATCATGAAGTGGAACAGGATGCTCGCGTGCAGGCCCCTCCTGAGGAAGAGGTACCCGAACATCGCACCGCCCAGGAGGGTGGGCGGGAGCTTCCAGGCGTCCCACCCGTAGACGACGTGGGCGTAGGCGAAGACCCACGAGGAGAATGCGACGAGGAATACGGCGGGGCGGTCGAGCCGGAAGCCCCCGCCCACGACGTACCGATGGAGAGGTGCCATCCTCCCCCTCACGGCGTGGATGGCGAGCAGCGGAAGGCCGATGAGCACGACGCGCGTGGCGATCTCCTCGTACACCGAGGCGTTGGCCAGATAGAACGCCGCCTCCCAGTCCTCGAGCTCGCGGAGGCC
>JAKEGO010000093.1 GCA_022615805.1 Thermoplasmata archaeon | reverse complement strand
GACGCGGAGGCCGGGTTCGCGGTAGGTGCCGGCATACACGAGGACGGTGTCGCCGTCCGACGCGGCATCGATAGCATCCTGGATGAACTCGAAGTCGCGCCACGTACCGTTATCGTCGTCGACGATCCATGTCCGGGGCCCATCGCTCTCTATCGTGACATCCCGTTCCACCTTGAACCGATAGCTCCATCCGTTGTAACCGAACCTCGCGCCGATCGTCCAGTTCCCCTCGGACATGTCGGCCTCGAAGCGCAACACGGTCGTGGCTTTCGTGGAGTTGCCGACCTGCACCGGATCGCCGTCTAGGGCCGTGAAGTTGTGGAGCCTATATTTGGGGTCCTGGTCCCCACCGGCATCGTCGGCCGGATGGGCGTAAACGTACAGTTGGTCCGGGTCCAACGTCCAATCGACGTCGAAGGCGTCGACGAACTCGAGATCGACGGTCCTGTTCGTGCCGGTGATGTCTTCGAAGAGGAGCGAAGTCGAGTTCTGCGTCCAGCCGGAGGGGTATGTCGTGTTGTCGTAATAGAATTCGATGTCCTCCCATCCAATGAATTCGAGATAGACCTCGATCGCCTCGCCCTCACGTACGTAGATGTCCGTCGAGAGATCGAGTGTGACGTTGATCTGGGTCGGCGAATCCGCATCACCCGGCCCGTCAGCAGTGCTGTTGGCGACGGGGACCCCGCTGACGTTGAGGGTTGCGTTGAACCGTGGACTGTTCACGTATCCTTCGTCGACATCCCTGTACCAGAAAGAGACGGTCGTGAGGCCACCTGCGGCCTGCCAGTCCACGTCAAGAGCGACAGACCATGTCCCGATATCCACCCACCGACGGTTCGTCCTCATCGACCCGACTTCGTCGTAATCGGCCTCGACGTGTATGACCGATGTATTCGCGCCCGGGTCGATCTCGGGGCTGAGCGAGCCATCGGCCTTGAGATGGATGTGCGTCGCGTTCGAGTGGTCGGTCCATGCGCTTTCCGCCCCATCGGCGATGTAAGAGAGCACGGCTGCCGCCATTACCACCAGTACCACATGGAGAATGGCCCTCGAGGTCATCATGTCATCTCCGGCACAAAGTAACGGTCCACGATATAAATACGTAATGGAAAAAGACGTAATTCACCGCGCAATGGAAACGGAGGTTCGATTCGCGCCGGCTGTCCGCGTCAGACCTGTGCCGTGCCCCGACGGAGGGTTTCGAAGGGGGACCAACGGGTACGCCGTCCCGGACCAGGTTGCCGCCGCGGGGAGACATCCCAGTTGAGTGTGCGGCGCGTTCGCGTGGTCTCAGTTTATCGTGAACTCGTCGCCGCACTTCTGGCAGGTGATGTCCGCGGGGCGCTCCTTCGGGATCACCAGGCGGTTTCCGCAGGTCGGGCACGGGGCGACCATCAGGCGGCCGGTGTCGACGACGTCCGCCTCGATGGCCTGCGCCGGTGGCGCTGGCGCCGGGAGCGGGGCTCCAGGGATCTCCGGGAGCTTCAGCCTCGCGGGAGGGGCAGAGGGGACCGGTGGAGGGGCCATCCCCTCCGTCGGGGCGACCTCCGCCTCGAATTCCTCAGCCTCGTGCTCACCTTCGGTCGCCCCCTCGCCAGCCGCGTAGGGAGGGACCTCGCCGCCGGGTGGAGGGGTTGCGCGCGCTCCGGTCACCTCGACCTCCTGGAACGACTCCGGGCCGACGACGGTCGCCTCGACCACGTCGGCAGAAATGTCCTTCGCCGCCTCCTTGCCAGTGGACCTCTTCCTCATCCGCGTGACGAGGATGAGCACGACGACGACGGCGATGACACCACCGATGATCATTGGCCAGGGGAGTTCGTCATCGTCCTCGTCCTTCTCGGCGACCGTCAAGGTGTCCTCCCCGGAGTCGAACTGGAGCTCGTCGATGTTGGCCCGTACGAGCACGCGGTACGTCCCTGAACGGAACGACCATTCGACCTCGTATATCGCCCCCGTCGTGACATCACCGCTGACGAGGGCCATCTGGTATGTCTGGGTCGCTCCGACCCCATCCTGGGGCGTGATGCGCAGCGATATGCGATCGGGTGCGCGGCCGATCGGGTCGGTGTACGTCACGAAGAACCGTACGTTCTCCCCGTCACCCGGGAACTCGGGGTCCCAGCCGAAGCCAGTGAGCTGTGCCTCGGCGAGCGGCACGCCCATGGGAGCGAAGACCGAATAGTGGTCCAGTTCGCCCCAGATGAGCCTCCCGGACTCCTCGTGACCGGTGTTGGCCATCTCCTGCCATGAGACCGCGCTCGATTTCCAGTAGATCTTGGAATCGCTGAGGTCGATGCCTGCGACACCGCCGGCGGGATAGGTCACGTTGAGGTACACGTCCCGGAGGTAGCCGGTACCGACGACCTCGACGAAGATGCCGAGGTCAGCGAGGTTCGTCGGGACGAACTGTTCGGGCGACGCCTGGACCGCACTGAGGGTGCCGGTCCCGACGTAGTCGACGCGGACGTTGAATCCGACGTAGCCGGCGATCGTCTCCTGACGGGAGACCCTTTCGGGAGTTGCCGAACCGGACCGCAACGGCCCGACGTTCCCCTCGTCGTCGACTGCCCTTATGCCGATGAAGTGGAGCGTTCCTTTCGTAAGGCCGCTGACGATGAACCGTTGTTCTGCACCGGGGTCCGCGGGCGCGAGGCCAGAGATGTCGACAGGGTTGGCCTCGTCCCAGCTGTCCTCGTCGACCTCCTCGGTGTGCCACCGCAGCTCGTAGTGATGAGCCCTTCCTCCATCGTAGATGTCGTCGCCTGGCGCGTCCCATGTGAGGCCGATCGACCTCCCGAACCCCGTGTCCTCGACCGTGAGGTTCCTCACGATGCCGGGGGGCGTCATGTCGCCGATGGACAGCGGGCCGTCGCCCGTGTCCCAGCCCTCATCGGAACCGTCGTCGGCACGTATGTGCACGTAGTAGAGGCCACGGGCGATGCCGGAGGTGTTCCACTCGAACATCGTGTCCTCTCCGTCGAGCGAACCCGTGATCAGCACTCTGCCATTTTCCGGATCGGTGTCGTCGTCCCTGTAAAGAGAGACACCGATGTCAGCCAGATCATCGTCCTCGTCGGTGACGTTGAAGTAGATGACATATGTGCCGTCGAGCTCGATGACGTCGCCCTCCCCGTCGGGCTGAGTTAGATCGGCCTCGGGCGCGGTGTTCGGAGTCCCCTCGTGGATGCTGACCATCGGACTCATCGCTTTCTGGACGGCGTTCTCATCGTCGTCTATCTCGGCGTACAGATAGTAATCGCCCTCGGGTACGTCCCCGAAGTCCCACTCGTACTTGTCGAGCTCGCGCCCCTGCGAGTCCTTCGTGTCCTCGTACAGGCCCTGCGCGACGAGGACGCCGTCCTCCATGTCGTCGTCCGTGTCGTAGAACAACTTGATGGAGGCATTGTCGTCCGGGTCGTCGTCACCCCACTGGATGTAGTACTTCGTTCCCTCTCCTTTGTAGAGGTCGATCTCCTCGGAAGGTTCGACGAACCAGATATCGGGGGGAACGTTGCCATAGACCGTGACGTTGACCGCCCAACGGTTCGAGATCGATCCCCGGGCATCGGTGGAGCGGGCAAAGATCGTGTGCTTGCCCTCGTTGTAGACCGTCGTGTCCCACTCGGCGGAGATGTTCCACCGGTCCTCGTCCACCTTCTCGATCGTCACGGACAGGGCGTTGGAATTGAAATCCTGGTCGTCGATGGCCATCTCGACGCTGTCCAGCTCGTCGTCCGGATCGACGACGTAACCGGTGATGTTCACGATGCCGCTTACATCGTCCATCTCCTCGGGCCGTTCGAGGACGGTGCGCGGCGCGCTGTTGAAGTTGTCGACCGTTATGTTGACAAGCCATACCCGTGAGGCGTCTGTCCCGTCGTAGGCCCTGACATGTATGGTATAATCCTCGTCCTCGACGGTCGTCGAGTCCCACTCGAGGGTCCAGTTGGCGAACGGCGGCTCGCCTGGCCCGGCAGCGTCGTCGGCCTCCATCCAGTCCGAGCCTTTCGGGGAGGTCCCGTTCGTCACGACGGCGACATAGACGTGCTCCACCTCGTCCGACGGATCGGGGTCGCTCGCCGTCCCGTTTATCGCGATGGTCCCGTTCACGTGCCAGCCCTCCTCCGGGAGGGTGACGTTGGCGAATGGCGGGTCCTGATCGTACAGGGTCACGTTCACCCTCCAGTAGCCGCGGGCGATGCCGTCGTCCGCGCGCGCCCAGAGGGTGTAGTTGCCGTCCGCCTCGTCGGAGGTGTCCCATGTGTACTCCCAGGTCGCCCATGTGTCATTGCCAGACGTGTCGAGCGCTTCCTCCCAGTCCTCTTCCGCCGGGACCTCGCCCTCGGGGACCGCGGCGACCTGCACGACATCGATGTCCTCCTCGCCATCCTCGTCGGAGGCCGTCCCTGAAACTACGACGTCGCCCGACACCTCATCGTCCTCCGAAGGGTCGTCTATCCTGACCTTCGGGGGGAAGTTGGTGTTGTCGACCGTGACGTTCACGAACGCGATGAGAGAGACCGCGCCCTCGTTGTCATAGGACCTCGCCAATATTGTGTGGTTGCCGTCGCCAGACCGCGACGTGTTCCACTCGTAGGACCATTGGGTCGTCCCGGTCGCGACCTGCCAGGTGCCATCGTCGATCCGCACCCACACATTGGTCACGAAGCCGTCCTCATCGGAGGCATTGCCGGTGACCGTGTAGTCCCCGCCGACGGTGTCCCCCTCGTCCGGCTCGAGGATGGCGCAGAATGGTCGGATGTTTCCTGCCCCGCTCCCCTCGTCGAACCATTCCGTATGCGTTGTGCTCATGTTGACGTTTGCGGAAGCATCCCATCCGCCATGTTTGACACGGACGGTCGTGGCGTTCTCCTCGGCCTTGCCGGGACCGTGGTAGATGCGGTCGGTGACGAGG
>JAKEGO010000092.1 GCA_022615805.1 Thermoplasmata archaeon | reverse complement strand
GGGCTTCGAGTTCGAGGTCGAGTACAAGCTGTCCGGTCGGCAGAAGGAGATCGTCCTTGCCGGAGGGACGCTGAACATCGTCAAGGGACGCTGAACTAGACGAGGTGTGTCAACATGGGCAAGAAACGCCAGAAGATCGAGGTCAAGACCCCCATCGTCGAGATGGATGGGGACGAGATGACGAGGGTCATGTGGAAGATGGTCAAGGACCGGTTGCTGCTCCCCTACCTGGACATGGAGCTCGAGTACTACGACCTCGGGCTCAAGGTACGGGACGACACGGAGGACAAGATAACGATGGACGCCGCCGAGGCCATCAAGGTGCACGGCGTCGGGGTGAAGTGCGCGACCATCACGCCGAACAAGGCCCGCGTCCAAGAGTTCAACCTCAAGCAGGAGTGGAAGAGTCCCAACGGCACGATCCGGGCTGCGCTCGACGGCACGGTGTTCCGCGCGCCTATCCTCGTGAACAACATCATTCCGACCGTGAGGCCGTGGAAGAAGCCGATACACATCGGCAGGCACGCCTACGGCGACGTCTACAAGAACGCGGAGATAAGGGTACCCGGTGCCGGGAAGGGCGAGGTCATCTTCACGCCGGCGGGCGGCGGCGAGACCATCAGGCTCACCATCCAGGACTTCAAGGGCCCAGGGATCCTCCAGGGCATACACAACACCGACAAGTCCATCGAGTCCTTCGCCAAGGCCTGCTTCAGGTACGCTTACGACCAGCGCATCCACCTCTGGTTCGGGACGAAGGACACGATCTCGAAGACGTATGACGGGCAGTTCCGGAAGATATTCGAGGAGGAGTACCGGAAGAACTGGGAGGCGAAGTACAGGGAGGCGAACCTCGAGTACTTCTTCACCCTCATCGACGACGCCGTGGCCCGTATCATGCGCGCCGAGGGCGGTATCCTGTGGGCGTGCAAGAACTACGACGGCGACGTGATGTCCGACATGCTCGGCTCCTCCTACGGCAGCCTGGCGATGATGACCTCCGTGCTCGTCTCGCCGAACGGATTCTACGAGTACGAGGCGGCGCACGGCACGGTCCAGAAGCACTACTACAAGCACCTGAAGGGCGAAAAGACGTCGACGAACAGCATGGCGCTCATCTACGCGTGGTCCGGCTGCCTGAGGAAGCGCGGTGAGCTCGACGGCACGCCGGAGGTGGTGCGGTTCGCGCAGGCGCTCGAGGACGCGGCCCGGGAGACGATCGAGAACGGGACCATGACGGCGGACCTCATCCGCGTCGCCGAACCCGGACCCAAGAACAAGCAGGTCAACACGGAGGAGTTCATCGAGGCGGTCGGCAGGAGCCTCGACAAGAAGTTGTGAGATGAAGGAGGGTACGGCATGGCACAGAGAGCTATCAGGGAGGCGGACGGCAAGAGGATGATGGCCCGTCTCCTCAAGGAGTATTCGAACGGCAAGCACACCGTGGCGGACAGGTACATCACCGTGTCTCCCGAGACGGACCTGAAGAAGCTCCCCGGCAAGCACAAATGGCTGTCGAGGACGAAGCTGGTCGTCAAGCCCGACCAGCTCATAAAGAGGAGGGGGAAGAGCAAGCTCCTCCTCCTGAACGCGGAATGGAAGGAGGCCGAGAGGTGGATCCAGGAGCGGAGGGGGAAGCCGATCACGGTCGGCAGCGTGACCGGGGTCCTCGACCACTTCATCGTCGAGCCCTTCATCCCGCACGCGCCGGAGGACGAGTACTACGTCGCCATCACATCGGCCCGGAAGGGCGACAACATCCTGTTCTACCACCAGGGCGGCATCAACGTCGGCGACGTGGACGCGAAGGCCGAGAAGTGGCTCGTCCAGGTCGGAAGGATGCCCACGGCGCAGGAGATAGAGAAGAACCTCCTCGGGAAGGTGCCGAAGGCGAGGAAAGCCCTCGTGGCGGGGTTCATCGAGGCCCTGTTCAGGTTCTACGCGGACCTCAACTTCACCTACCTCGAGATCAATCCGATCGCGATCGTGGGGAAGGAGGTCGTGCCCTTGGACCTTGCGGCGAAGCTCGACGACACCGCCGAGTTCCAGAGCGGCGCCAAGTGGGGCGGCATCGACTTCCCGTCCCCCTTCGGCAGGACGCTCACGAAGGAGGAGGCGTACATCGAGGAACTCGACTCGAAGACGGGGGCATCGCTGAAGCTGACCGTGCTGAACCCCCGGGGAAGGGTGTGGACGATGGTCGCGGGCGGCGGCGCGTCCGTCATCTTCGCGGACACCATCACAGACCTCGGGTTCATGTCCGAGATGGCCAACTACGGCGAGTACTCCGGCGACCCCAACGAGGAGTTCACGTACCTGTACGCGAGGACGATGCTCGACCTGATGACCCGCGAGAGGGTGCAGGGGGGCAAGGTCCTTCTCATCGGCGGCGGGATCGCGAACTTCACAGACGTGGCCAACACCTTCAAGGGGATAATCAGGGCCCTGAAGGAATACCGGAGCCAACTGATCGAGAACGAGGTCAAGATATTCGTGCGCCGCGGTGGCCCCAACTACAAGGAGGGTCTCAGGCAGATGAGGGAGCTGGGCGAGACGCTCGGCGTCCCCATCGAGGTCTACGGCCCGGAGACCCACATGACGAAGATCGTTCCGATGGCCATGAACGCGCTCAAGGGGGGGAAGTGAGATGCCCAGGAGATCGACCAAGAAGGGAACCCAGAAAGCGAAGCCGGACTACGTGCTCTTCGACCGCGAGACGCAGGCCTTCATATACAACCTGCAGGTGAACGCGACCCAGAGGATGCTCGACTTCGACTTCGTCTCCGGGCGCGGGACGCCGTCCGTCGCGGCCATCGTCAACCCAACCGGCAACGACAGCTTCCAGAAGTTCTTCTACGGGCCCAGGGAGGTCCTCCTACCAGTCTACAAGACCCTGAAGAACGCCGCCAAGAGGCACCCGAACGTCGACGTTATGATCAACTTCGCGTCCTTCAGGTCGGCGGCGGCCTCGACCCTCGAAGCCTTCGAGCTGCAGCAGATACGGACCGTTGTCATAATCGCCGAGGGCGTACCAGAGAGGAAGATGAGGGAGCTGATCGCGAAGGCGAAGGAACTCGGCAAGGTCATCATCGGGCCCGCGACGGTGGGCGGCGTCCGCGCCGGGGCCTTCAAGATCGGCAACACGGGCGGTACCATCGAGAACATCATGGAGTCCAACCTGCACAGGCCCGGCTCCGTCGGCTTCGTCTCGAAGTCCGGCGGCCTCTCGAACGAGGCGTACAACATCATCGCCAGGAGCACCGACGGCCTCTACGAGGGCATCGCCATCGGGGGCGACAGGTATCCAGGCTCGACCCTGCTCGAGCACCTCCTTAGGTACGAGGCGAACCCCGATGTGAAGATGATGGTGGCCCTCGGCGAGGTCGGCGGCGTCGACGAGTACAGCATCGTCGAGGCGCTCGAGGGCGGGCGCCTGACGAAACCGCTGGTCGTATGGACCACCGGCACCTGCACCAAGGCCTTCAAGACCGAGGTGCAGTTCGGCCACGCCGGCGCCAAGGCGGACGCGGACGCCGAGACGGCGGACGCCAAGAACGCCGCCCTGAAGAAGGCTGGCGCTCACGTGCCGACATCCTTCGACGACTACGGCAATACCATCGCCAGGGTCTACAAGGGCCTCGTGAAGAAGGGGATCATCGCGCCGGCCCCAGAGCCAGTGGCGCCGAAGGTGCCGATGGATTACGCCGCGGCGGTGAAGGGGAAGGTGATAAGGAAACCGACGAACTTCATCTGCACGATATCGAACGACAGCGGCGAGGAACTGCTCTACGGCCCGATGATGATCTCGGACGTGGTCAAGAAGGACATCGGCATCGGCGGGGTGATCAGCCTCCTCTGGTTCAAGAAGCTCCTGCCGCCTTACGCGACCAAGTTCATCGAGATGTGCCTCGTCATCACTGCGGACCACGGCCCCGCCGTCTCGGGCGCCCACAACACCATCGTCGCCACGAGGGCGGGGAAGGACCTGATATCCTCGATAGTCTCGGGTATGCTGACCATCGGCCCGAGGTTCGGCGGCGCGGTCGACGGGGCCGCCCAGATGTTCTCCGAGGCATACGACTCGGGCAGGACGCCCGCACAGTTCGTGAACGACATGAAGGCCAAGGGCGTGAACATCCAGGGCATCGGCCACATGGTGAAGTCGGTCCACAATCCGGACATGAGGGTCACCCTCATCGCCGGATACGCGAAGAAGCACTTCAAGAGGACGCCCCTGCTGGACTACGCGTTCGAGGTCGAGAAGCTAACGACCTCCAAGAAGGACAACCTTATCCTGAACGTCGACGGTTGCATCGGCATCTGCTTCGCGGACCTGCTCAGGAACGAGTTCACGAAGGAGGAGGCCGACGAGTACATCAAGATGGGCGCGCTGAACGCGCTCTTCGTCCTCGGCAGGAGCATCGGCCTCGTGGGCCACCACCTCGACCAGAAACGCCTCAAGCAGGGCCTCTACCGGCATCCGTGGGACGACATCGCATACATGCTGGACAAGTGAGCCACGGGCGGCGCAGGAGCACGCCACGGGATCTGTCCGGGATCGGCCAAATAACGGCGCCCCGGGGTGGAGTGCGGCCTGCGAGATGAGGACGGGACGCGGGACCGCCCGCGTCCCAACGGATTTTATACCGTATGACAGGGCGGAACGTATCGACGGCGACCCGATCACTTCGGCCTCGGGAACCCCAAATGTCGACCCCGCCGATGCACGGCTCTCGGAGTCGCCTGTGCGACGTGCCAACCTTCCCTTCTGACGCGGGTCGCTGCGATCGCCAGGACGAGCGCGGCCATCATCGTCGCTGTTTCGAACCCCGGGAGCCACCCGTCGTCGCCGCCATCCCCGCTCGATCCTGCCTGACCGGGCCTGACCGTCATGTAGTTGTAGAGGATCGCGCCCTCGCTGAAGCTCAGGACCATGACGAGCACCTCGGCGTCCTCCGGCAGGAAGGCCGGTAGCATGAGCGCGATGGTCTGCGTCCCCGGAACGAGGGGGACGATGTCCGGTGCGACGAGCAACCACAGCCAATCCACGAGCTGGTCCAGGTCGCTCAGCGTCGTTCCCGGGGGCACGATTCCAATGAACATGTACCCCGACGTGCCAGGCACGGTGACTGCGATGCCGTTGTCCTCGCCCAGCCGGATCGCGCCGTCGGTGGATATCCTCACGTCCCCGCTCCTTTCCGGGCGCATATGCATGCCTAGATACTCGTTGTCCTCCTCGTACCGCATGCCGTCGTTACTGGGCTCCTCGATCGCAGGTCCAACGGCGGCCTGGAAGATGCACCTCAACGACTCCCCGACCCCCGCGGGGACGTTGAGCTGCACGGTGAATGCGCCCAGTGCGTCCGTGCCGACCTTGCCGAACCCGACGATCATCCTCGCCGGAGAGCCCTGGAGCACGAAGTAGTATATGACCTCTGAGTCCGCCCATGCGACCGAGTCGTTGAACGCCATGAAGGAGTAGCTGGCGGAGCCTGCCACGTACCCCTCCTCCGCCGTGGTGACATCGAAGCGGCCCGGGGTCGGTACCTCCGCCTCGTCCGGCGCCTCCTCCCGGATCGGGATGCTGAAGAAGTCCCCCTGTTCCACCTCTCCCGCCGTGACGTTCAAAGTGCCGTCGAGGGCGGCCAGATCCTCGTGCGGAAGCGTCAGTCGCGCCGACCCGTTGGCATCGGTGGTGCCCGACCGCACGATATCCTCGGTATAGTAGTCGCCATCGTGGTCATAGGCGACCCTCACGCCCGCGCCGGGGGTGACGTTCCCATCGATGCCGTTGACGAGGACGTCGACGACGACCTGGGCCGCGTCGGAGGAGACGAGCATCGCCCATGCCTGGAGCCGGACCACGTAGAAACCAGCCCCTTCCCCGGCGACGCTGCCGTTGAAGTCAGCCTCGGCGTAGAACCAGAATTCGCCCGCACCGATGTCGTCGGGGATATCGAAGGAGGCCGCATACCTGCCGGCGGCTTTCCGCGTGGCGTTCACGGTCTCGGACAGCCCCGGCCCGTTGACAAGGCATTCGGTCGCGTCAGGGTCGGTCGGTTCACCATCCTTCGTCGTTTCGAACTCGCATGAGAATGTGTTTCCAGGCCGGAGGAACAACGGTCCCGTGTGCGTTATCTCGAGGTCCACGACCCCCTCCTCCTCGAGCGGCAGCGAGACGTATTCGACGCCCGTCACATTGCCCTTCTCGGCCAGTATCTGGACATCGACCGAATCGCCCCAGTAGTCCGTGTCGTTCTCGGTCACTGTGAACTGCACGTGGTAGATCCCGGGCGTACCGGTCGGCGTCGCGTTCACCTGGCGCCCGCTCCAATACGGGCCGACCCAGACCGTCAGATTATCTGCCTCTGCCCGGGCTCCACGCTCGAACACGTGAACCTCCAGATCGACCGTGTCGCCAACGGCGTACGACCCCTCCGAGGAGACCGTGATCACCTTCACCGAAGGCGAGCTCCAGATGGCGGAGGCCTCAGGCGCGGCCAGAACCAGTAACGCAGTCAACAATAGGTTCGCAACCAGCATGCGTCGCACACACATATCGAAATCCCTCGTCACTTCAAGCGCTCGGGCGCATTAAAAGACTTCGCATCGGGCCATCGAGCGCGCCTCGAACTGACTGATATAGGGAGTACGATACATTGTCCAAATGCCAGGCGAGAACGTAAAGAGAGCGGGGACGGGTGCCGTAGAATCTCATCGCTGAGGGGACCAAGGGACTCGCGATGTAGCCCCCGCTCTCCGTTCCTGCTACATCATCCTACGATAAATACCTTGTTCCTCCTTTCAGGTCAATTCCGCCGAAAGACGCCCCCCGATTAACATTTCATCCTTTAGAAGTGACAGCATTAACGTGTCAGGCGAAACTGGGACCGCTGTCCCTCCTGATGGGGCTCGTGCGGTGATCCTCCCTGACGTCCTATCGTCGCCATCCCGCGCCCCGATCAGCGAAGTCATCATCCTCCAGACGCCAGCCCTCGCTCCGCCGGGTCGACCGGAGGTGGAGGTCGATGGCTCGCGGGTACACGGCGGTGTTGCATTACCCGTGGTCAGAGGGCGCGCACGCCACATCATCGCTTCGCATCGGCCGCCCAATGTACGCGCCGGACCAAACGATGCTCCACTGAACGGTGAGCCCCGAAGCCGCCTGATCATCTGTTCGCCATCAAGAGCGCGAACGAGCCGTAGATGATGCCGCAGAGCATGAGGCTCTCCTTGTCGATGTGCTCGATCGTGTCCCACGGGGTGTGGTACTCGATGCCGCCCGAGCCCCAGTACACCGCGACTGGCACGCCCTCGATCGCGAAGGTCGCTTGGTCGCTTCCGGTGGTGAGCGGGTGCGTGTAATAGCCGAACTCGTACTTGCGGGCCCAGGAGTGCCTGTCGGTGACCGCCCTCTGCACCTTCCTCAGGAGGTCGACGTTCTCCTCCGTGGTCGCTCCCATCGTCACCCTGTACCCGCGGTCGGTGTCGACGTTCACCATGTCGAGGTTGCAGTAGATCGTCGTGTTGTCGGCAAGCCCCATGTTCGCCTTGAGGTACTCCCAGGAGCCGAGGATCGCGTTCTCCTCCCCCCCGAAGGTGGCGAACCTTATCGTCTTCCGCGGGCGGAGATGCGCCATGTTCCGGGCCATCTCGATGACTGTCGCCACGCCGCACGTGTTGTCGACGGCCCCATCGGACACGTAAACGGTGTCGTGGTGGGCGCCCAGGATGATCATCCCCTCCTCCTTTCCGACGACATCGCCCGTGACCGCGTTAAGAGGCCTCGCCTCCACGGTCACCTCAACGTGGAGCCGTATCTTGATGTTGCTGTCGCCGAGGGGATCGACCACCTGGCCGCGGACCTTCGCGGCGATCTCTTCGCCCACTGGCCCGGAGACCATGAACGAGGGGATGTCCGGACCCTGGCCCGGTGGGTAATCGTCGGGGAGGGGCTTCCAGTGGTCCCCATCCTCCACGGATGCGGTGAACGATATAGGGGCGAAGTCCAGTTCAGGATGGATGTGCGTGTTGTGGATGATATTGGCGGCGGCTCCCGCCTCCCAGGCCATGACGAACAGGTCGGTCAGGGTGAGGTTGCCCGTCTCCACTGCCTCGGTGTTCACCAGGACCGCCCTGCCGTTCGCGTCGGCATAGGCCCCATCGTCGGTGCCGTCCCCGACGTCGATGATCATCAGGTCGTCCATTCTGTCGCTCCACGTCCTCGTGCCAGAATAACCCTGGACGATGAACTCGGTCTCGTGCTCGTAGGTCTCGACCTCCTGCTCCCTCTTGAAGGTGTCGAACGTGACGAGCGAGACCTCGGCGCGTTCGACCTCGAAGCAGGTGACGTTGTACCATTCGACGGCGACGTTCTTGAGGCCCGCGTCCACGAAGGCCCCGGCGATGTATGCCGCGCCATCGTGCTCCGCGCCGGTGCCAGTGAGCCTCGGACCGAAGCCGACGAGGTTCCGCTCGTCCGTCAGAACGCGTCCATCATTGAATCCGATGAGCGTGATGCCGCCGTCATCATCATCCTCCCATGGCATGACGCATCCCGCCGCGGAAAGGGCAATGATGAGCGCCGTACAGAGGAATGCAATGCCCCGGGATGACATGGTGACAAATCCGCGTCACACTTATTTAAGGTCACCGTCTTCACGCGCCACCTCGACGAAGACGTTGTCCCCGGAGGTGAACGCCCGCGCTGCGCCGAATACCCGCTCCGAGAGCTCCCGGAGCTCTCGTTCCGTGAAGAAGTGGTAGTACCTCCAACGGACGCGCCCCCCCTCCTTCCAAGGGACGAACCTGTCCCGCGGATCATCGAGCGAGACGGGGCCCCACTCGGTCTCGATGGAGGTCCTCATCTCCTCCCACGGGACCCTCTCCTGGTGGAGCCCCCACGATGTGACCTGCCCTCGAGCGCCAGGAGCCATGACCCGCCGCATCTCCTCGAGGCATCGGAGCCTCCCCTCCTCCGTGGGGAAGTGGTGTATTCCCGCGACCATGATCGCGACGTCGAAGGTGGAGTCGGCGAGGGGCAGGGAGACCATATCCCCCTGGACAAGATGGAGGGTCCCGTCGCCTGACCTCTCCCGCGACAGCGTCGACCTCAGCAGCGGCACGCAGCGGTCGACCGCCACGACGTCGAACCCCCTGTCGGCAAGGACGACCGCGTTCCTGCCGTTCCCGCTGCCGATGTCCACCGCCGTGCGCCCCTCGCAGCGGTCCACGAAGTCGACGACCTCCTCCCAGGGCCTCGGCCTCTTGACGTCGAAGTGCTCCCAGATGTCCTCGTAGACCGCGCACATGTGCCGACGGACGATCTCATCGAGGTCCATCGCAGGCCACCTCCCCGTAGCAGCCTCCCACGCGGAGGCCCTCGAGGCGCTTCAGTATCGACGCGTACTGCGTCCCCGGCCAGTACCGCTGGCCGCAGGAACGGCACGACCAGATCTCGGCATGACGATGCTCGATCCCCTCGGGCACCGCCCCCGAGCATCCGGCGGGCTCGTCCCCCGAGAGGGGGCCGTTGCATGCCGTGCAGCGGGTGAACCAGTCCCCCGGCGCGCCGAACCGTCCCATGAACTCAAGGACCTGCCCATCGAGGTCGAGCGCCTCGATGTAGAAACCCAGGTCGCCGGCCCCGTCGACGAGCGCCCTGTCCCGGGACAGCAGCATCCTCCCCTCCGAGGACGCGGTGCCCAGGAGCTCCGCGTCCGGGACCTCCTGCGGATAGATCGCGTCGACCCCCATCATGCGAAGCCACCTGCAAAGGCGGCCGAGCATCCTGTCGCACACGAACCGCATCTCGGTCGTATCAGCGAACTTGGATAAGTGCCTTGGTGTCTCAGACGCCCAGCGCCACGCGGAACATGTCCCTCAGCCCAGGGGCGAGGCCGAGCACCAACACCGCAAGGTATACGAGGTGGTAGAGCTCGGGGTCGGCATCGATGTCCCTCCGGAACGGCCCGCGCACGAGGCCGACGAAAAGACCGACGACGAACAGCTTCATGGGGATCATGACCCACGCGGTCCCAGTGGCGTCGATGAGGGCGCTCGGGAGCCAGTGCTTCTCCCACATGCCGAAGTGCTCGATCCCCACGGCGGTGGCGGTGCCATCGAGGAGGTGCGCGAAGAAGAGAGGCATCGCCGTCGGCGCGACGGACGTCCACCCCCTGCGGACCGCATACGCCCACAGCGCCCAGGTCAGAAGGGTGAGGCCGGCCGCGATCCCCACGGTGGCCGGGACCACCCATGCGTTCGTCTCGACCGCGCCCACGCCGTCCCAGGAGCCCATGTGGACGAAGCGCGCGATGGGCAGCACCGATAGCAGTAGGAGGGAGATACCGAGGTAGAAGAGGACGCTGGAACGGTCCCTGGGCAGGGGCGTGACCGCGAAGGTGGTCGCAAGTAGGGCGCAGGTGAAAGCGACCAGCGGTGGCGAGGTCCAACGCGACCCGGACCCGACGGCCAGGGAGAACATGCCTATGGCCGCGATGACCAGGGCGACGGCCGCCGGACGGGTCCCACGGGGAAGCCTCTCGATCAGGGACGCTGCCCAGAGGAGGAGCAGGAGCACGCAGGCGATGAGGGCGTAGATGAGCGGCGAGATGAAGAGGTAGGCGAGGGGCGTCCTGTAGTAGGCGGAATCCTCGAGGACGCGGAGCGTCGCGCCGAGGGCAATGAAGGGGAGGGAGGCGAGTACGAGCCGCCTGTCGATCTGGACCGCGGCGCGTGCAAGGAGCCGTCGTGCGAGGAGGAGGCCCGCGATCATGAGCACGGCATAGGTGGCCGTGTTGACGCGCGAATACCCCGGCCGGATCCCGTCGACCTCGCGTCCGGCGGCGTCAGACGCCACCGGGCCCCAAAGGTAGGGATGAGTGTACGACGACCAGATCGGCTCCAGGGGCAGCGCGAGCAGGAAGACGGCAATGGAAAGTGCCAGTGCACAGGCCCAGTGGCGGGCCAAGGCGGTCCGGAGGCCCGCCCAGGGTGGCACTCCATCACGCTCGCCGTCCTCCGTCATCCCCCGGCCATGCCCCGTAAGCATATTTATCGTTATCCGAGCGCGGTCGCGCCGCACCTCAAGGTGTGTACCACTATCCTCTTAAATGAGTTCGCGGGCGCTCCAATCGCTTTATCGTTCCGCGCGGACGAGATGGGGCCATGTTCCGGCGCATCTCCCTCGCCTACGTCGCCCTCGCCTTCGCGGGGGTTGCCCTCCTCTCCATGGTGACGCCCGAACCGGCCCCGGTGCACCTTGCCGAGCTCGGCGACCACGTCGGGGAGGAGGTCGCAGTGGAGGCGCTGGTCGTCGGGGCGGAGGGGGACGGCGCGACGCTATGGCAGGACGGGTGGACCGTCCAGGCCTACGGCCGTGCGGACCTCCGCCCCGGCGACGTCGTCGCCCTTCGGGGACGCGTCGTCGAGGGCCGGACCGTCTACATACAGGTCTTCAGGGCGGATGTCCTGCGCACGCTCGAAAGGGTCGAGCCATCGCTTGCCGCCGATGGCCGCTGGGTCGCCTGCAAGGGCTCCCTCGCCGGGCCAGATGGAGGGTGGGCGATCGGCCTCGGCCCGATGTTCGTTCCGGTCGTGTTCCACGTGGAGGTCAGCCCGATAGAGGGCATCGACATCGGAGCGGTCGGGGTCTGGCACGCCGGCGCGGTCCACGTCTACGACAGGGACTGCCTGTCCTGCGATCGGTTCATGGACGCCCCGTGGGCGGTCCCCTCGAACGTCTCGTTCCAGGGGCTCGTGGAGCAGGAGCCGTGGGGTTCCTCCATCCCGGTCGTGACCATCGACGGGTCCATCCGCGTGATCGCTCCGGACCACGGGGCCCACATGGGCGACATCGTCGAGGTCGCGGGCGCGGTCGAGTACGACCGGTCGAGCTGCCGGTTCCGCGTCCGGGGCGACGTCCGCGTCCTCGAGGCCCATGGGCCGTTCCACGTGGCCGCGGGAGCGCTCGCGGAGGAGCCTTGGCGGTACGAGAACGCGATGATCGTCCTTACCGGGAACATCACCGTGGGGACCGATGGTGCCGCGATACTCTCAGATGGCATCGAGATCCCTCTCCTCGGGAATGGCACCGCCGGGTACGGCGAGGCGACTGGGAGGCTGGTCCTCGACGGTCTCAGGTACGCCATCGATACTGGAGAGCCGGTGGGCTCGTAATCGGGGGCAATGGCGATGGTGGCCGTCATCGTGACAGTCGTCACCATGGCGCTCCTCGGGACGGGCATCGGCGTTCTGACCGGCCTGACGCCCGGACTTCACGTAAATACGATGGCGCTCCTCCTCCTCTCGGCCTCCGGGCCCCTCTATGCTGCGCTCGGCGGAGGCTTCGGGATAGCGATCATCATCGCGACCGCGGCGACCGCCCACACGTTCCTCGATTTCATCCCCTCGGCGTTCCTCGGGGTGCCGGAGGAGGACACGGCGCTCGTCGTCCTGCCGGCACATTCGATGGTCCAGGAGGGACGCGGGTTCGAGGCCGTTTGTCTCTCCGCCGTGGGGAGCGGGCTGGCGCTGCTGATGGGAGTGGCAATGCTCCTTCCGTTCAGGTTCGTCTTCATCGATTCGGGCATCTACCCGGTCCTGAGGGAGAACATCGTCACCGTCCTTGTCGGCCTGTGCATCGTCCTCACGCTTACGGAGCGCGGGGGCCGACCCGAGCAATGGTGGTACGGTCCCTCCGCCGGAACCGTCGTCCTCCTCCTCTCCGGCCTCTTCGGCCTCGTCGTCCTCGAGGTGGAACCGTGCCCGCTCATGCCGCTCCCGGGGAACATCCTCTTCCCCGTCCTCAGCGGCGTCTTCGGTGTGCCACCACTGATCGAGGCCATGAGGTCCTCGAGTTCAGTGCCTCCCCAGTCAATAGGTGCCCCCACGCTCTCCCCCGCAACGACCGCGTGCTCCGTTGCGACGGGAACGGTCGGTGGCTCCCTCCTCGGCTTCCTCCCGGGGATGAGCTCCGCGCACGCGACCGTCCTCTCGATGCTCGCACGGGGCGAGCGGCACGTGGAGCAGGTGATCGTCACCCTGTCGAGCGTGAACACGGCGAACGCCTTCTACGCGATAATGGCGCTCTTCGTCATCGGCCGGGGCAGGTCCGGCGCGGCCATCGCGATCCGGGAGGTGGTCGAGACGCCGCTTTGGACGGACGCCCCTCCCCCCGTGATGCTCCACATCGTCGCGGCCGTCCTCCTCGCGGGCGCGGTCTCCTTCGTGCTCACGGTCATCCTCGGGAAGATGGCTGCACGGACCTTCTCCAGGATACCGTACCGGGCGTTGAACGCGGCCATATTCGTCACCATCGTCCTCCTCGTCCTACTGTTCACCGGGGCCATCGGCCTCGTCGTGTTGGCGGTCGGCACCCTGGTCGGCCAGGTCCCCGTCGAACTGGGCGTCAGGCGGAGCCACGCCATGGGGGTCCTGCTGATACCGGTGATCGTTTACCTGATGTGACCTCATGTCCGGGTCAAGGAGCGACCTCCAAATCGTCGCAGTTCGCACGTGGGACCGGGATCCGCTCGATGGCGTGTCTGGTGTCTGTCGGGCTCGTTCTCCCGGATGGCAGAGGCCACCTGTGGCCCGCAATGCCACATCTGTCAGGGAAAGGATTATAATGTCATCGCTGTTACAAAGGTCCTCTTGGGCCGGTAGATCAGCTGGATGGACGGCGCCCCCTTCGGGTGCGCCCGCTTCTATGGCCAGATATGGTTGACACCATTGAGATGTCCATCCTCGGAAAGGACTGGCAATGGGCGAAGTCCTTTCCTGCGGAAGATCGCTACCTTGGCACGCCGGCCACGCCACCGGGCGTGGTCTTGTCCGTGAGAACTCATCTGATCACCGATGGCCTCGTTCTCCCGGATGGCAGAGGCCACCTGTGGCCCACCATGCCACATCTGTCAGGGAAAGGATTATAATGTCATCGCTGTTACAAAGGTCCTCTTGGGCCGGTAGATCAGCTGGAAGATCGCTACCTTGGCATGGTAGAGGCCACGGGTTCAAATCCCGTCCGGTCCATCCGACCTTTTTCGGACATCAATGGCACGTCAGAAAAAGGTCGATCAAAAAGGGACCATTCGCCCGATGGGTGAAGATGAGTGGGCGAATGGGCCAGCCCTGCTCGATGGGTCCTTGACTCGCCGGGTATCGCCTTGTTCACGAATGAGCGCAGTGACCATCGAGGCAATTCCCAGACCAGTAGTTGGAGTGCTGACAGAACGGGCGATGGCAGAACTCCTGGGCGGAAGGACCCGGCAGAGGCCACGGGTCCGCGAGTGGATCTCATGTCCTCCTATGTATTTGAAATTCCCGAGAAGGCTGGACCGCAGGTTCAGCCGTGAATCCCTCCGGTCCTCTTCCATTTTCCTTTTTTTTTCGATCACAGGCGTCCGCCCGACAACTTTTAAATAGAAACCCCTTGATGGGCGAGCGGATGAAGCGGGTACTGTTCATTGGCTCCCACGGGACCGGTGTCCGATGCCTCGAATGGATGGTCGAGAGACAGAGGTCGGTGGGGGACTTCGAGATCGTCGGCGTCGTGGCCACCCCCAACGACGACGAGAGCCACTGGTGGCCCTCGGTGTCGAGGGCGGCGCGGGAGCACGGCCTCCCCCTCTGGATGCCAGCGCGGATCAACTCAAGGGAGTTCGTCGACGAGATGCTGGGCCTCGACGCGGACATCGGTTTCTGCGTCTTCCATCCGCAGATATTCAAGCGGGTCCTGCACGTTGCGAGGGAGGGGATCATCAACCTGCACTTCGCCCCGCTGCCGCGATATCGAGGCTGCCTCCCCATCGTTCACTCGATCAAGGACGGGAACACGGTGCACGGCGTCACCATGCATTTCATCGACGAGGGGATCGATTCCGGCCCGATCGTCGGCCAGGTGACCGTTCCCATCGGCCCGACGGACACCGGGCTGGACCTCTACCGCAGGTGCGAGGACGCGGGGGTGGCCCTCTTCCGGGAGGTCTTCGAGAAAGCGATCCAGGGTCGCCTGGAGCCGCGGGACCAGGACGGTTCCAGGGCTATATACCACTTCAGGAACGAACTCGACGAGAGGCGCGTCGACATGGCGTGGGACCCCGATGCGCTCTTCAACTACGTCAGGGCCTTCGACTTTCCCCCCTACCCGAGGCCGTACATCGACTGCGGCCGTGGCCGGAGGATATACCTGACGACGATACCGAACGAGATGGAGGCGAAGAGATGATACAGCTGATAAGGATGTTCACGGACGAGGAGGTCGTCGATGCGGTCTCCAGGGTCGCAAGGTCTGGATGGTACATCAACGGTCCCGAGAACAAGGGCTTCCAGGAGGAGTTCGCCAGGTTCATCGGTACGACGCACGCCATAGCGGTGAGCTCGGGCACCGCAGCCCTGCACCTCTCCTACAGGGCGATGGGCCTCCGGCCGGGGGACGAGGTCATCATGCCATCGCACACCTTCGTCGCCACTGCCGAACCGGTCGTCGACCTCGGCGGAAAGCCCGTGTTCGTCGATATCGATCCGGCGACCTTCACCCTCGACCCGGATGCCGTCCGGTCTGCGGTGACCCGGAGGACCGTGGGCATCGTCCCGGTCCACCTCTACGGCCATGCGGCCGACATGGACCCCCTGATCGAGACCGCGAGGGATAACGACCTCTGGATCCTCGAGGACGCCTGCCAGGCCCACGGAGCGGAGTACAGGGGACGCAGGGTCGGGTCCATCGGGGACATCGGTGTCTTCAGCTTCTACCCCTCGAAGAACATGACCGTCGCAGGGGACGGCGGCATGGTCGTCACGAGCGACGAGGAGGTCGCGGAGCACATCTCCAGCCTGCGCGACCACGGTAGGGTCCCTGGTGAGAAGTACCTCCACTCGACCATCGGTTACAACTACCGCCTGAGCGAGATGCATGCGGCCGTCGGGCGGGTCCAGCTGCGCCACCTGGCCGATTGGATAGAGAGAAGGCGCGCCATAGCGGCCGAATATTCGTCGAGGATGGAGGGCCCCACGCTCCCCGGCGAGGCGGAATGGAGCCGGCACGTGTGGCACCTCTTCGTCATCCGCGCAAAGGAGAGGAATGCCCTCGCGGCCCATCTGCAGGAGGCCGGCGTTGCCACCCTGATCCATTACCCGATCCCCGTGCACAGGCAACCAGCCTTCGGTCTCCCGATATCCCTCCCGCATACCGAGCGCATTGCGGACGAGATCCTCTCGTTGCCCATGCACCCCTTCCTCACCGACGACGAGGTCGGCGCTGTAGTGGATGCGGTGAACGGATTCTACGGGTGATGCGATGAAGGTCGCTGTCGTCGGCACTGGTTACTGGGGCAGGAACCACGTCCGGGTATGGCGCGAACTCCTCGACGAGGGAGTCGTGGACGATCTGGTTCTGTACGACATCTCGCGCCCTACCGTGGAAAGGCTCTCCCGGGACTTCGGGATCCCCGTCGCGACCGACATGGAAGCGATACTGCGGGGCGACATCGATGCAGTCGACCTTGTGACGCCGACCGAGACGCACGCCACCCTCGGCATAGAGGCCATGCGCGCAGGCAAGGACCTCTTCGTCGAGAAGCCAATGGCCCACTCGAGCGGGGAGGCGAGGAGGATGGTCGCCGTCGCGAAGGAGACGAGCAGGGTGCTGATGCCAGGGCACATCTTCCGGTACCATGGGGCGCTCATAGCCCTCCAACGGATGATACGGCGCGGGGACCTCGGGGACGTACTGCAGATGCACACGCACAGGACGACGCTCCGTATTCCCAGGAACGACATGGGTGTCCTCCTCGCCCTCGGGATACACGACGTCGACATCTACGTCAACATCAAGGGGGAGCGACCGAGCACGATCTACTGCGAGGTCCAGGAGAACATACTCCCGGGGATCGAGGACAGCGCGATGATCATCATGACCTTTCCGGACGGTGCGAAGGGGTATATCCACGAGTCCTGGTCGTACCCGGTCGATGACAAGCTACGGCGCCTCTCCGTGATAGGCCGGCGGATGTCGGCGGTCATCGATTACCTGCGACCGAACGAGATAACGGTCTTCGACCGCCGGATCGACGACTCCGAGGGCCTCGAGCTCCGCGACGAGGGTCACAGGGTCGAGATGGTCAATTACTCGGAGCCGCTGACCGAGGAGCTGCGCGACTTCGTCAGGTCCTGCGCCAGCCGCGAACCCCCGGCGGCCGACATGTACATCGGCCTCGCCGCAGTCGAGATGGTCGAGGCGGCCATTAGGTCCGCACGAGAGGGACGCGCCGTCAGGCTCGGCGATCAGTGAGCGCCCGCAGGCCAAGGCCCCGCACGGGGCGAAGGATTATATCACAAGGGCGGGATGGCAAAGCCATGGGGAAGCGCTACCGGTTCGGCCTGAAGACCGCCACCAAGAAGGAGGAGCGCAGGATCCTCCAGGTGGCGGAGGAGATCAGGAAGGACCCCGCGTCCCTGCTGCCGCGGTGCGACGCCGCATGCGCACGCATCCTCAGGAGGGAGGAGAGGGCGATGGTGAGGATCGCGGCCAGGGCCGATAACGAGAGGGCGCTCGAACGCGCCTCGAAGAGGGGACCGCCCCTCGCAAGGGCCTATGCGGCCACTCTCCTCCTGGGGCATCAGGGGAAGGCCACCCACCTCGGCGTCCTCCGTGTGGGAAGGAAACAGGTATCGTACGCGAAGAGGGGCACGGCATCGCCAGACAAGCTCGTGGCCATCCAGCATCATGACGATCCGTGGGTGCGCATAATCGGTTACCTCGACATCGTGAAGAGATATGGCGTCCACGTTTACTCGTCCCCGTCCGGGTTCAGCTGCTCCATGTCGGCGGACGCTCCGGACTGGTACGTATCGGACGTCCTCGAGAGGTCGTCGTTGAAAGGAAAGTCCTCGTGCCCACACTCCGACGGTCCCGGCCCCCTCCTCCGCATCGAATGGCGTTCGGCGGGGTGCTCTCTGGCCCTGTGCAGGAGGTGCGACCCCGACGGCAACCTGTTCCATCAGGTCGCCCGCGGCATGGGCGCGCGAGAGCCGGAGAGGGACCTCGAGGTCTCCATATCCTTCACCGTGGAGGGCGACTGCCTGGATGTGCCCGCGACGCCCGCCGGGGACATCAAGGCCTATGTGTCGGGCGAGATTTCCAACGGTCAGTTCATCGACCGTTACTACGCCCACCTCCAGGAGGCCGCGAGGTCCCAGCGCGCCATCGTCATCGACGGCAGGTGCATGTCGCGGTCGGAGGCCATCTCCAAGCTGGCGACGGCCGAGCACGAACGGCTCGCCCTTTCGACGGTGTTCGAGAGGGTCGGTCACCTCGGGACCGGCGTGACGGCCGCACAGGTGGTTCAGGACAACTGGCAATCCCTCGGGGGGGCGATGATGGAACGGGTGGCTCCCGGGGCCGATATCGGGGCCCGCCTGGCGGATGACCGCCTTCCCATGCAGGTCCTCGCCGAGGCTGCAGCGGAGCGCGAGCGCAGGAAACGGGCGGAGGCGATCCCCAGGATCGCCGGCCTGCCGCCCATCGGAGCCGTGGCCAACGAGCTCGCCCTCGCATACAGGGTCCGCGGCGGAGACGCCGCGAGGCAGGCGATGACGGCAATGCTCAAGGAGAAGTCCCTCCCGATGAAGACCCGCGCCCTCCTCCTGGCCGTCCAGCGGTCCCTCGGCCTCAGGGTCGATGCATGGATGTTCGGGGCGGACGCCGGCGAGTACGCTGACTACCTCGAGCCGATGGCCAGGGAGCTGCTCACCGGCCCAGAGGAGAGCTACAGGTCCGCCATGGCCGCGCTCCTCGCCGCCCTCGGTGAGGAGTTCGACGACTGAACCCCCCGAATGGCTGCACGCCCCGGTCAAGGGCGAAATGGATCGATGCCCTCCAGGCGTGGCGGCCCGAGGTCATCGCGAACCGCGTCCGGAATATACGGCTTCATCCCGAAAGTCCATCTGAGGCACCATCCACTAGGGGATGCGAGCAATCCGCGAACAAGCCAGTTATTCCAAATCCTTCCCTCTCATTCAGCGGACCCCGGGTTCCGGATGAAGCCGATGAATACCAAAGACTTAAATATCACATCCGGCCTCATTGCGGTCCGCCGATGTAGGAGCAGTGTATCTGCGTCGGACTACAGGAGGCATCGAATGGACGAAAGCGACCTGAAGGAGAAGGTCATCGAGGCCATCGGGACGCCGAAGGAGCGCAAGTTCCTCGAATCGGTCGAACTCGCCATCAATCTTAAGGACATCAACCTCACCGACCCAAAGAACCGCATCAACGAGGAGGTGACCCTCCCACACGGCCGCGGCAGGGCCGTGAAGATCGCCGCCATATGTTCCGGCGAGATGGCCCTCAAGGCCAAGAAGAGCGCTGACCTCGTCGTCCAGGTGGAGGAGCTGGAGGACCTGGCGGGCGACAAGATCGCCGCGAAACGGGTCGCCAGGGACCACGAGTTCTTCATCGCCGAGGCCCCGCTCATGCCGGTTATCGGCAAGCGGCTCGGCGTGTTCCTCGGTCCCCGCGGCAAGATGCCGAGGCCACTGCCACCCGGGTCGGACCCGACGCCGATGATAGAGAACCTGCGTCGCGTCGTAAGGGTCCGGACGAAGGACAGGCCGACCTTCCACGTGCCTGTCGGGACCCGCGACATGCCGCCCGAGCAGCTCGCCGGCAACATCAACGCGGTGCTCAAGAGGCTCGAGACCAAGCTCGAGCGCGGGATGTTGAACGTGCGGTCGATCTACATCAAGACCACCATGGGCCCCGCGGTGAGGCTCATCTAGGGGGGATCCGATGGCACACGTCGCTGAATGGAAGCGGAAGGAGGTCGCCGAGATCAAGGCCCTCTTCGCGAGGCACACCGCCGTCGCGATCGTTGGCCTCGACAAGCTCCCCGCAACGCAGTTCCAGCAGATACGGAAGGGCCTCAGGGGCCGGTCCGACCTGAAGATGGCGCGGAACAGCCTCATCAGGCTCGCGATCGAGCAGTCAAAGGGCGATATTCCCGGGCTGGACGCCCTCGAGCCGCACATCCACGGCAACACGGCCGTCCTCGCGACCGACACGAACCCCTTCAGGCTCTACAGGCAGATCATCGCGATGGAGACCCAGGCCCCGGCGAAGCCAGGCGACAGGGTCCCAGCGGACGTCGAGCTCAAGAAGGGCGACACGCCCTTCAAGCCGGGCCCGATAGTGGGTGAACTTCAGAAGGCGGGCATCCCCGCCGCCATCGACTCCGGCAAGGTCATCATCCGCAAGGACCACGTCCTGATCAGGGCCGGCGAGAGGGTCGACGCGGACATGGCCGCCGTGCTCGCGCGCCTCGAGATACGGCCCATGACCGTCGGGATCGACCCGAGGGCGATATACGAGGGCGGCACGGTATTCACCGCCGAAATACTCGACATCGACCTCGACACCGTGAGGGGCCAGTTCGCCACCGGCGGGGCTCGCGCCATGCAGCTCGCGCTGCACCTGGCCTACCCGGCACCGCGGACGATCGTCCCGTTGCTCGTCATGGCCCGCGCAAAGGCCCTCGTCCTCGCCGTCAACGCGGGAGTGGTGACCGAGGAGTCCATCGCACCCATCATGGCCAGGGCGCGCGCCCAGATGCTCGCGCTCGCCTCGAGGGTGCCAGACGCCCTCGACGACGACCTGAGGGCCGCGCTGACGTCATCGCACGCTCCATCTCCGCGCGCCGCGGAGGCTTCTCCCGGCCGGGAGAGAGGACCCAAGGAAGGGGAAGAAGAGGAAGAGGTATCCGAGGAAGAGGCCGCGGCCGGCCTGGGAGCCCTCTTCGGTTGAAAAGGAGGTTAGGACATGGAATACATATATTCGGCCCTGCTGCTCCATGCCGCTGGCAAGGAGATCGGCGAGGAAAGCATCTCCAAGGTGCTCAAGGCTGCCGGCGTCAACGTCGACGCCTCGCGCGTGAAGGCGCTCGCGGCGACCCTGGAGGACGTCGACATCGACGATGCCCTCGCCCAGGCGATCGCGATGCCCTCCGCGGCTCCCGCCGCGGGAGCGGCCGCCCCGGCCCATGCCGCCGGCGCTGCAGCGGAGAAGGCCGAGGAAAAGGAAGAAGAGGTCAGCGAGGAAGAGGCCGCAGCCGGTCTCGGCGCCCTGTTCGGCTGAACGGGACGGCACGTCTTCCCCGACCCGGCGGGGGGCCGGAGCTCCGGCCCCGGCCCCGCCCCGCCCCCCCGCCCTAGCCATTTTCCGTTCATTCCACATGTCGGTCCATAGCCCGCCCTCCCGACAGGGTTTAATATCACTTTGGCCGTGGTAAGCTCAGGCAAAGGGCCGGTAGATCAGTCCGGTAGATCGCCTGCTTTGCAAGCAGGAAGCCAGGGGTTCGAATCCCCTCCGGTCCACTCGTCCTTTTTCAGGAGCAAATTCTAAAGCGCTTTCACCAGATGGGTGCATACAAATTCCTTCAGGTCGAGGTCAAAAAGGGGCGTACAAAAAAGGACTACCCTTCAAAGCCGATTTCTGGTATCCGGGTAGGCCAGCCCTGCTTGATGGGTCCTTGACTCGCCGGG
>JAKEGO010000091.1 GCA_022615805.1 Thermoplasmata archaeon | reverse complement strand
CCGCGCCTCTCGAGGATTCAGGACTTCTGGACCGATCTGAGCTCGATCGCCCTCTCCGGGCACACCTCGTGGCAGCAGTAGCACTGGATGCACTTCCCCAGGTCGACGACCGCACGCCTCGAGCCCTGTCCGTTGGGGCCTTCCTCCGACGCGATGGACACGTCCCTGACGGCGACCGCGCCCTTGGGGCAGATCTCCTCGCAGGCGCCGCAGGCGGTGCACCTCGTATTGACGGTGGGGAAACGCCTCGGCCTGCGGCCACTGCCCTTTGCGAGCCTTCCCGCGGAGGTCGGGAGCCTGAACCCCTCGTAGCGGACGTCCCCGGGAGACATGAGCGGGTATCTGACCTCGCCGGGCCACATGCCGCGCACCTTTGCCCTCCGGAGCGTGGGCACGCCCATCGGCCCGATGCCGAGCATCTCGCACACCGCTGCATCCATCGCCACCGCGTCCGTTGACGCCATGAGGACGCCGGTCTCCACTGGCGTGCCGCTGCCCGGCCCCTCGCCCTGCATGGCGAGGATGCCGTCGAGGACGAACAGTCCGGGCGGCGCCACCGAGAGGACGTCGAGGAGCATATCGGCGAACGCCGCTCTCCTCGGGTATACGGCGTGGAGGCGGGCCTTCTCCAGGCCGGGGACGATGCCGTACATCACCTTGGTGGCGAGGGTCATCACCTGGTACGAGTGCGTCTTCAGCTTCGGCAGGGCGATGATCGCGTCGGCTCCGGTCACGAAGTCGCAGACCCTCACGCTCCGCACCCGGCTCGGTATCGGGACCCTCCTGACGTGACTGTCGGTGTCGAGGTTGAGACCGATCCCGAGGTCCTCCGCGACACGGGCGTACCCGGACTTCTCGTAGGCCTTTCGCAGCGCGGCCTTCGAGAACCGCCCCGCCGGAGAATCGGCGATGAACGGCTTGCCGCCCGCGTCCATGACCGCGCGTGCCACCGCTGCCACGACCGCTGGATGAGTCGTCACCGCGCTTCGCGGTTCCGCCGCCGAAAGGAGGTTCACCTTGAGGAGGACCCTGGCCCCCGACGCGACGTACCGCGCCATGCCCCCGATGGGCCGCAACAGCCCGTCGATGTCGATGTCGTCGTACCCCGCCCGGACGATGGCGACATCGGAGACGCGCTTTTCGGGAGCCACACATACCCACTTGCGGACGGTTATTTAACGATGATTGCGAAACGAGGGGCAGAACAACGTGGTCCGAGCTTTCCCGGACGGCCATGGGCGGCGCCATTGCGGCGCGCGTTGACCGCGCAACCGAGGCGCGGTCGAGCGCGCAAGCAGACCGGGGACCGTGACGCAATGACATGAACGTGGCACACGGGAGGCGCGCGTCGACCGCGCAGCCGAAGCGCGGTCGAGCGCGTTGGCAGGCCGGGAACGTGACATAATGACTTGGATGTGGCACCCGAGAGATGCGCGCTGACCGCACAACCGAAGCGCGGTCGAGTGCGTCCGCCCAACCTCCATCGCGACGTTCGCGCCTACACCACCCACTCCCTCGGCGTGTCCCCCAGCGCCGCGTCGATCGCCCTCCTGCCCACCGGCGTGAGGCGAAGGACGAGGTCCTCCGGGATGAGGATGGCGTGGTCGAGCCCTCCCAGCTCCTCGGACATCCAGTTCAGGTCGTCTCCCGACGTGAACCAGCCGTCGCCGAACCGGGACATGTCGTCCACGAGGTACCCTCGGAACGTCCTCTCGCCGCTTGCGTTGAAGTAGGAGTGGAAGTATGACATCGCCAGCTCCTGTTCCGAATGGTAAACGGGCTCGCGGCCGCCGAGGTTGAGGAACTTCGACTTCCCGATGGACCCCCACCGCCCGTGTAAGCGGTACACGGCGAGGATGTGCTCCTCGTCGTTCACCGCCCTGAAGTCCATGACGCCAGCATTATACCCGTGATGCGTCAGGCACGCGAAGGCGAAGAACGCCCCCTCCACGCAATGCATGTTCCCCACCTCGAGCACAGCCCTGGGCGACTTGACGTTCTCCTCCGGATTGTAGGGGAGGCCGTCGACGAAGGCCTGTATCCGGGCCGGCGTGTCGAGGCCATCAAGCACCTCGATCTGCTCCCGCGTCCAGCCGTCCTTCAGGGTGAACATCGGCCAGCGATTGCCGGGATGCCGATATAAGGCTATTCAGGTCTCATCCAACGATGCGGCGGATAGAGGAACGCGCATTGGCCGCGACCATGGCGCGCGGCCGAGCGCGTCCGCCCCGCTTCCGCCGTGATCTCGGGGCTCGGTAACCCTTTTCAATGCAAACGACATGCCATGGCCATGTCCGGCATCGTCTTCTTCGGTACGAACGCCCTCGGGAAGGTCAGGGACTTCTACGTGGACAGGGTCGGGATGACCATATGGCTGGAACAGCCAGACTGCGTCGTCCTCAAGCACGGGAACATGCTCCTCGGCTTCTGCGCCCGCGACAGGGTGGAGATGGCAGGAACGATCACCTTCTTCTACGGCTCTCCCGAGGAGGTCGACGCCATGCACGGCATGATGGGTGACCGCGCCCTCACTCCGCCAAAGGACAATCAGAAGTACATGATCCATCACTTCTTCGCCGCCGACCCCGAGGACCGGCCAATCGAGTTCCAGTCGTTCCTCCGCCCGGTGGGACCGCACCTGGACGGCCTCGAGCTCCTCACGACGAGGCGCTCGGTGCGCAAGTTCCTCGAGGTGCCGCCGAAGGAGAGCGAGGTGCTCGCCCTCCTCGACTCCTGCCGCTCCGCGCCCACGTCGAGGAACAGCCAGCCAGCATACTACGTCCTGGTCGAGGAGGCCCACCTGCTGGACCAGCTCGGCCAGGTGAGGGGGCAGAGCAGTGCCCCCATCGCGAGGGCCCCGCTGGCAGTCGCCGTCTGCTCCGACCCCGCGGCCAGCGAAAGGCACACGCAGGACGGCGACATCGCCGCCTACCACCTCCTCCTCGCCGCATGGGCGAGGGGGCTCGGCACCTGCTGGATAGCGGACATGGACCGCGACGAGGTCAAGGACCTCCTCGGCGTGCCGAGGGACCATTACGTCGCCACGGTGACACCGCTCGGGTACCCGGAGTCGGTCCCCGCGCCGACGAGCAGGAAGGAGCTCGCGGAATACGTGAGGTTCCCGGGAAAGTGAAACAAGGGCGAATGCGCCCGTTCAACAGTGGCGCAGGCTTCCCACCGTCTCTACCGGGGCCGCAGCCATTTTCAATATCGATCCGATGCCTATCCCATACCGGATGGACGTAAATATCCCGATACCTATGACGATCAATATACCCGCTATGGTCCTCGGACCCTTTCGATTCCCTTCGTTCGGAGGAGGTCGAGTCATTATGAGAGTTCCGGCCATCGGATGATCGACGATGAGGGATATCTGATAAGGAGGGGACTCTCATCCAGCGATAGCCTATCGACCTCTCACCCTTTGATCTCGAACAGCCTCATCGCCGTCGTGTACTTCCCGTCGCCCGCATAGATGAGCGGGCGGACCTGGTCGTGGTCCCACGGCTCCCGCCTGTGGACAAAGAGCACCTCGCCGATGAACAGCTGGTGGTCGCCGGCCTCCACCTCGTTGACGACCCTGAACTCGTAGATGAGGAATGACTCCTCCACGAGGGTGGTCGAGATGCGCTCGGCCTTCTTCCTCGTCAGGCCCGCGGCCTTGAACTTGTCCCCTTTCCGGCCGGAGCGCTTGCCGCACAGGTCCACACGGGCAGCGTGTTCGACGCCCAGGAAGTTGAGGGCGAACTCGCCGCTCTCGGCGATGAGCGGATAGGTGTGGCGTTCCTTCCGGATCGAGACGACGAACAACGGCGGGACGACCGAGACCTGGGTCAGCCACGCCGCGGCCATGATGTTGTCGCCGCCCGAGACGAGGGCGGTAGGCATGAACTGGAACCGCATCGACTCGGCGCCCGGCTCGAACGTCGTCCACACCGTCCCTTCGTCTGCCATCATGACACCTCTTGCGATATGGTGGCGGATTCCCCACAGGGGGAGCGAACCTCATTACAGGGTGGTCCAATCTGAGGTGCCCCTCGCCATAGGGACTGATCCCTTCCGGGGCACGGGCATCATCAGATGGCCCTCCCCGTGATGTCATGCGGTGGCGGTTTATCAGATTATCCCCGACAGGACCCCAGCGACGCGCTCGAGGAACCTCTCGTCATCCACGCTGAAGTTGTCCGCGAGGTGCGAGTCGACGTCGATCTCGCCGAGGACCTTGCCGTCCCGCACGATAGGGACGACGATCTCGCTACGGACCTTGGGACTGCACGCCAGGTAGTCGTCCTGCTTCCTGACGTCCGGCACGTTGAAGGTCTCGCGCCACTCCGCAGCCTGGCCGCATATGCCGCGGCCGAAAGGGATCCTAGTGTGCTCGGTGGGCTCGCCGAGATACGGACCGAGGACGAGCCACCCCTCCTCCTCAGGGTCCGCGAGGTAGAAACCGACCCAGTCGTAGCCCTCGAGATTGTCGTACAGCAGCTGACAGATGCCGCCCATGGCCTCGTCGCGGCCGGCGCTTCCTGCGATGATCCCCCTGACCACCGTGAGGAGGTCGTTGTAGGCCCTATCGCCGCCGCCTTCCGCGGTCCTTCCGGGATCATTCATCGTCATCGCCCCCGAATGCCGACCCGATGAACTCGCGGAGGTCGTCGCGGACCCTCCGGAAGCCCTCGTCGGTGTCGTCGGTGAGGAAAGGGTCCTCGGTGGGCCTGTCGATCCTGAACCTCGCGCGCGGGATGTCGGGGCAGACGCTGGCGGCGTGGCCGCAGAGCGTGACGAGGTAGTCGATCTCCATGTCCACGAACTCGTCGACGTGCTTCGAGCGGTGGCCCGAGATGTCCACGCCTATCTCGCCCATGACCCTGATGGCGTGCCGGCTCACCCTCGCCGGCAAGACCCCCGCGCTGTGGACCTCGTACCGGTCGCCGTGCATCGAACGAAGCAGCCCTTCCGCCATCTGCGACCGCGCCGAGTTCCCGGTGCAGACGAACAGGACGGTCCGCTTCGCGCTTCCCTCCTTCTCTTCCATGTGGTCACCCTCCCGTTCCCGCACCCCGATGGTCGCCATCGCTAATTAATGTTCTGAAGGCGAGAGGACCGCCTCCGTTGCGATGGGACCCCCGCCATTCGGCCTCACTTGAACATCCATCCGGTCTGCCGGTGCCACAGAACGAGGTCGAGGGCGGCCAACGGGATGCCGATGGAATCGGAGAACGATGCCATCTCCCCCTCGATGGCCATGTACCTCCCCGGCGTCATGGTGCGCGGCACATCCGGGATGACGTCCATCGCCGCGAGGTTCAGGAGGATGTGGCGGTCGAGGATGGCGAACCCCCGCCCGCGGCCGACGTTGCGCAGGAAGTGGCTGGCCTCCTTGTATCCGATGCCGTCCACGTTCGATACCAGCCACTCCCTCGCCTCGCGCGGGTCGCCCGATATGCGCCGCCGGAGCCGGAGGGCGCCTTCCTCCTCGAGGAGCGCCCTGGCGGCGATCACCCGCCTCGCCTTCGTGTGCCGGAAGCGGACCCTGCAAAGCATCTCCGAGATCTCCTCCGCCCCGCCATCCTGGAGGAAGCCGCGTCCACGGAGGTCCTCGACGGCCTCCCAGCAGCGGGCCGCCGAGGACTGCGGGGTGAAAATGCAGAAGACGAGCTCGGCGAAGAGGTCCTCCTCCGAGGCGTCCGTCCAGACGCGATCGAACGACGCCAGCCTCTTGTCTATCTGCGGCCGGAGCCGCCGGTACGACGCGAGAACATCCCCCCGGACCTGTTCCGACCCCGTCACATCGACCCTCCGCTCACCGACTGTCGAGGGCCGCCCAGAACTCCATCGCATGCCTGACGTGGGGGATCGTGATAGAACCGCCGACGACCAGGCCGACGTCCAGCGCCTCGACGACCTGCTCCCCGGTCACGCCGAGCTCATGGCATCTGGAAAGATGGTATCGGACGCAATCGTCGCACCGCAGCACGAGGGACGCCACGAGGCCCAGGAGCTCCTTCGTCGCCGATGGGAGCTCGCCGTCGCGGTAGACCGCGGAATCCAGGTTCCAGAACCGCTTCATCTCGCGATCGGCGCGGGCCATGACGACCTCGTTCAGCCGTTCGCGCTCGTCGTGGAAGTGGCGGACGATGTCCTCCTTCACCCTGTCACCTCGAGTGCCTCATGTCGTGCGGGGTTAAAGGCTCTTCCGTTCGACGCCGTGGGCCGTTCGCCCGGAGAGCGCGGGCGGCACGTAAGCCCTGAGCGTCAGCGAGAGCGTGACCACGGAGAACGAGCTCAGCGCCATCGCGAGCGCGCCGTATTCCGGCCTGAATGTGACATGCCAAAGCGGGTAGAGAAGCCCTGCGGCCACGGGTATCAACGCCGTGTTGTACGCGAAGGCCCAGAAGAGGTTCTGCCGGACGCGGGACATCACCTTCCTCCCGAGCTGGAGGGCGGCGGCGGCGTCGAGGAGGTCGTCCCTCATGAGGACGAAACCCCCGCTCTCGACGGCCACGTCGGTCCCGGAGCCGATGGCGATGCCGACGTCCGCCTGTGCGAGCGCGGGGGCGTCGTTGATACCGTCCCCGACGAACGCCACCGTCCTGCCCTCGCCCTGGAGCCGGGCGACGATGGCGGCCTTGTCCCCGGGGAGGACTCCCGCGCTGACCGTTTCGATGCCGACGCTCCTGGCGACGGCCCTCGCGGTCCGCTCGTTGTCGCCGGTGACCATCATCACCTCGGCGCCCGTTCCCCGGAGGGCTGCCACCGCACGCTTCGACGAGGGTTTGACGGGGTCTGAGATGCCGATCAGGCCCGCGACCTCCCCGTCGACGGCCACGACGAGGACCGTCCTGGCCTTCGCTTCGAGGGACGTCATTCGCCTGCTGACGGATCCCGGGACCCCCACCATCGCCGCGTCCATCATGGCGCGGTTGCCGACGACGATGGTGCGCCCTGACACGGTGGCACGGACGCCCTTTCCCGCGGTCTCCTCGAAGGACGTCGCGCCCTCCGGGACGAGACCGCGTTCCTCCGCGGCGCTCGCCACCGCGGCGGAGAGCGGATGGGTGGAGAAGGCCTCCACCGAGGCAGCCGACCTCAACAATGTGGCTTCGTCCCCCTGCAGCGTGACGACATCGGTGACCGCCGGACTCCCCTCGGTCAACGTCCCGGTCTTGTCGAGCACCACGACGTCCACCCCGCCGGACCTCTCGAGGACCTCGCCATCCCGCACGAGGACGCCGAGCTCGGCACCCCTGCCGACGCCGACGGTCATCGCCGTTGGGGTGGCAAGCCCGAGGGCGCACGGGCACGCGATGACGAGGACGGCCATCGAGGTCGTCAGCGCGAAGAGGAGGGACGAGCCGAGCGCAACGTACCATACGAGGAAGGCGGCGAACGCGATGACGAGGACCGCAGGGATGAAGAGGGCAACGGCCCTGTCGGCGATCCGCTGGACGGCAGGGCGGGTCGTCTGCGCGCGGCGCACCATCGCCACGATCCTCGCCAGCGTGGTCTCATCGCCGGTACGTGACGTGCGCACGGTCAGCGCACCGGCTACGTTCACGGTCCCACCGGTGACCTCGTCGCCGGGCAGTTTTCGTACCGGAATGGGCTCGCCGGTGAGCATCGATTCGTCCACCGCGCTATCGCCGTCGACGACGGCGCCGTCCACGGGAATGCGGTCCCCCGGGCGGACGAGGACGCTGTCGCCGACCCGCACCTCGTCCACGGGCACCTCTCGCCGCGAACCATCCGGGCCGACGACGAGGGCGGTCGGTGGCCGGAGGTCCATCAGCCGCCTTATCGCCCCGGACGTGCGGGCCTTCGCGCGGGTCTCCAGGTACCTTCCGAGCGTGAGGAACGCCGCGAGCATGATGGCAGTGTCGTAGAACATGAACTCATGGGTCAGGACGATGCCGAACGTGCCAAGCACGCTGGACCCGTAGGCCACGCCGATGCCCATCGCATACATGACGTCCATCGTGAGGCTCCGATGCCTCAGGGCCGACCACGCACTGGTGAAGATCGGGCGTCCGAGGAGGACGAGGAACGGGAACGACATGGCGAGCAGGATGTATCCTATCGGCACTTCATGGGGGATCTGCGCCCCGTGGACCCCCATGAGGGCGGCGGACGCTGCGAATCCGAGGACCAGCGCCCTCAGCATCGCCGTCATCTCCGCCTCGCGGGCCTCCTCGTCATCGCGGCCCAGATCGGACACTGCCCCGCGATCCTCGAACCCTGCGGCCGAGATCGCCCTGCCGAGGTCGGCGACACTGACCACCGAACCGTCGAACTCCACTGTCGCTGTCCCGGAGGCGACGTCGACGCGGGCACCCGCGACCCCCTCGAGGGCCAGGAGAGCGCCCTCGACGCGGGCAGCGCAGGACGCGCAGTGCATCCCTCCGACGCCGAGCGTCGCCCCATCGAAACTGACCGAGAAGCCAGCGTCCGACACCGACCTGACAAGGTCACCGAGGGTCGCGGACCTGGGGTCGTACGTGACGGTCGCGACCTCCGATGCCATGTCCACCTCGGCCCGTTCGACGCCCCTGGTGCCCGCCAACGCCCTGGTCACGGCAGTCGCGCAGGATGCGCAGTGCATCCCCCTCACTGGTAGCCTCATCGTCTTGAGCCCGTTTCCCATGACGCACCTCTGGACCGACAGTCGTGGACGCCCTCCGATCCGCCGTCCCCACTCTTATGATGAACCCCTAAACGGAAAGCTGCGAGCCAAACCTTTTATCCGTCGGGACGTGTGGCGTGCCATGGGCGGGATACGAGACGTGCTCTTGAAGAGGATGACGGAGGACGAGCTCACTGACCGCCTCGCGGGGGTGATGTCCGACATGTCCGGCCTCGTGGACGAGGAGGCGGCGATGTACCTCATCGCCAGCGACCGCGGGGACCTCCGGGGTGAGATTGTCGATGTGGGGTCCATCGCCGCCGGCGCGTGGGTCAACCTCGTCGGGCACGTCACCTCCGTTGGCTGGTCCAAGTCCGGCCACGATGTCTCATGGCTGACCATAGAGGACGGGACAGGGAAGGTCAGGATCGTCCTGTGGCGAAAGGAGCTCGTCGACCTCGTTCGCTCCGGGGGCGTGGCGCCCGGGGACCGGCTCCTCGTGGTGAACGGCAGGGTGCGGGAGGGGAGGGCTCCCGAGGGCCAAGGGATGCATTCCGGCCTCGAGGTACACGTCGACGCCCGCGGGGCTCTGGAGGTGCTGCCCCAGACGTTCGACGATATCGCGTCGCTCGCAGAAGGGGAGTTCGTCTGCCTGCGCGGCGTCGTTTCTGAGACATCCCAGCCGAGGGCGTTCTACAGGCGCGACGGAAGCGAGGGGCTGATAACGACGGCGACGCTCTTCGACGGCACTGGCGAGGTGAAGGTCGTCGCGTGGGACGAGGCGGCCCGGATCCTCGGCGGAGTTGGGATCGGCGACGAGGTCGCGGTGACGGGCGCTCTCGTGAAGGTCAGGGACGGCCGGTTCGAGGCGCATTCGGTGAGGGGGACGGAGGTGCGGATCCTTCGTCCGAGTTGATGGGGCCGAGAGCGTCATCAGGGCCCTTAGGGGCGCGGTCCGTGCATCGAGCCCGCCTCGAGGCCGTCAGGGCGACGGTGGCGGCGACCACAACGGCGACCGCGTCGAATGCCGGCGAGCCGTTCCCGTCGCCGTCGGTGACCGGCTCGGGGACAGCTCCGATAT
>JAKEGO010000090.1 GCA_022615805.1 Thermoplasmata archaeon | reverse complement strand
CCCTGACCTCGGCGTTCGATTTCGGACTAGTGATCGAGCAGGTGACCCGCTCGTCGATGACGCCACCGTTCCCGCCGAGCGCCATGTTCACGGCGAGGTAGGCGTCGACGTGGCCGAAGCCCCAGAGCTCGTTGTACTTGTCGCTCAGTTCCTCGTCGTATGGGTCGCCGTGCGCCTCGGCGGACCTGGCCATTGCGGTAGGAGGGGTCGACAACAAGGACACGACGACGCGCGATGACGACGAGGTCGATGAATCATACTCCAACTACGGCCCACGGGACAGCGATGGCGATGGAGATCTGATGGATGAACTGAAGCCGGAGGTCGTCGCACCGGGGACCCACATCGCATCCGCATTGTACTCCCCCTTCCTTCAGACAGGAGCGGGATACACGAACAACTCGGGGACATCGATGGCCTGTCCCTTCGTGGCGGGTGTGGTGGCATGCATGCTCCAGGCGAACCCCGGGTTGACGCCGGCCGACATCGACTATCTGCTGACGGAGTCCGCCGAAGCGCATGGAGAACCATACGATCCTGAGCTCAGCGACAAATACAACCAGCATTGGGGCTTCGGCTACGTCGACGCCTACCTCGCCGTGAACATGGCACTCGGCGGGAACGGTAGCGTCATCGACGAGCGGGTCACCTGCTCGATCACTAGTCCGAAATCGAACGCCGAGGTCAGGGGGATCATCAACATCACCGGCATCACCACGATCGAGGAAGGGGCGGTGGACGAGGTCGTCGTCCGGGTGGACAACGGGACGGAGATGCAAGCGGAGATGGTGGGCGACACGTTCGACGAGTGGTACCTGGCCTTCGACACGTCGAGCCTCGAGCCGGGCCGTCACAACGTCTCGGCGGTGGCGAGGGCGGGCATCAGGGAGTCCCCTGCCGATGTGGTCTGGATCGACGTCCTCGGGCCGAGCGGCGGTGGCGGCGGGGACGACGATGACGATGACGGCCTTCTGCCGTTCCCGGGCCACGCCGCGCTCCTCGCGCTGCCGTCGGCGCTGTTCCTGTACCGGCGGAGGGCAAGGTAGCCCACCGGCGCTCGATGCGATATCAGGCCAGCGCTCTCGACCGTCGCAATTCAAATCAACGATCCGTTACTGGATCAACGGCTCCCACCTGCTCGCCGTTGCGGCATCTCGAGGACGAGGTATCTCTTGCTGCGCATCCTTATCACCGGCACGCCGGCGGCGAGGGCGCGCCTCCTCACGTCTCCGTCGAGGGAGAACACGTAGCCCTCCATCGCGAGGGCCGCTGTGACGACGTCCTCGTCGGCCCTGCCGGTCCCAGGCACGACCTCGGGGGAGAGGTGCTCGAGGAGGGTCGAGGCCTCCCTGGAGAAAGGCACGCGGTCCTGGCGGAGCCGACCCACCTCATCCGCGACGGAGGCGGGCACGACGTACCTGTACTCGCCGAGCAGCCTGGCGAGCTCGACATCGATGTTGATGCCGAACTGGAATGGGAGGAAGAGCGCGTTGGCGTCGAGGATCACTGGATGACGCCGTACCCGATCAGGCGCCATCGCCCTCCGTCCCGTCTGCTGATGGCGACGTGGTCGCCGTCCGACGCGGCGACGGCCAGCTTCAGCTTGACGTCGACGACGTCCTCCCTGGCGGAGCTGACGACGCCGACGGTGGTCGCGGTCCCGACGTTGAGCATGAGCGGGGTGTTCGTCCTTATCGCCTCGACGGGCTGCGTCTCCACGCTCCCGTCGAAGCCGTGGGACGTCACCATCTTCTCGAGGAGGTGGATCCCCATGGTCATCTCGTGGCGGACGGGCGGGAGGGTCCCCGGGGCCCCCATGACGTTCCCGATGAGCGAGTCGGCCTTCGTGTAGAACGGATCGAGGGCCGTGCCGACTCCGACGAGGCCGCCCGGGTCGACGGCGTCGTACT
Organism: Thermoplasmata archaeon; assembly: GCA_022615805.1. Taxonomy (GTDB): domain Archaea; phylum Thermoplasmatota; class JAKEGO01; order JAKEGO01; family JAKEGO01; genus JAKEGO01. Next base: position 4,681 of record JAKEGO010000090.1, on the reverse strand, counting down.
CCTTGCCCCCGGATATCAGCGACCTCACGACAGTGTGCACGGGGAGCCATGCCTTGCCGTCCGCCGATTTCACCCCCGGGACGACCTCGATCTCGTCCCCGATGCTCAGGGTACCCTGGCTGAGGCTTCCGCCGATGACCCCGCCCCGGAGGTCTCCTGGCCGCGCGCCGGGTTTGTTGACGTCGAAGGAGCGTGCGACGTTCATCCTCGCGGGGAGCTCGCCGTCCCTCTCGGGGGTCGGGATGTGCTCCTCGATCGCGTGGATGAGGGCCTCGATGTTGACGTCGTGATGGGCGGATATCGGGATTATCGGCGCGTCCGCGATGGACGTCCCGGAGATGAAGCGCTTGATGTCACCGTGGTGCTCGACCAGCTTCTCCTTCGAGACCAGGTCGATCTTGTTCTGCAGGATGATGACGTTGCGGACCCCGGATATCTCGAGGGCCATGAGGTGCTCGATCGTCTGGGGCTGGGGGCACTGCTCGTTGGCGGCGATCAGGAGGAGGGCGCCGTCCATTATCGCGGAACCGGATATCATCGTGGCCATGAGCGTCTCGTGACCGGGGGAGTCGACGAAGGACACGGCCCGGATGAACTCGGCCTTCCCGCCGCATCGTTTGCACTTCTTCTCGGTCGAGTAGTTCAGCGGCGGGTCGCACTTGTCGCAACGGTAGATGCTGGTGTCCGCATAGCCGAGGCGGATGGAGATCCCCTTCTTTATCTCCTCGGAGTGGCGGTCTGTCCAGACTCCTGAGAGGGCCTTGGTGAGAGTGGTCTTCCCGTGGTCGACGTGGCCGACGAGGCCGATGTTCACCTCTGGCTGCCTCTCGGTCGGCATGTCACTCCTCTTCCTTGCCGCCCTCGGCGAGGAGCTCCTCGATGGAGCGCATGCCCTCCTTGGTGACCTTCATGTTTATCGACGTGACCTCCGGCGATATCGTGTTCCCCCGCAGGAGCCTTCGGCGCCTGACGCCGTCGTCCTTCGGGCGGAAGCCGACGCCCTTGGTCACGAGCACCCTGGACCGCTTGGGGCCGGGGAGGTCGCGCCTCATGGGGGTCCCCTGGGAGTCGGAGCCGCCGGTGATCTCGAGCTTGTAGTGCGGGAGATTGACGAAGATGCCGTCGATGGTGTCGCCGATCTGCTTCCCGACGAGGGAGTTGGCATAGTTCCCCGACACCTCGGTAGTGTACGATCGCTTTCCGTCCGATATCACGACCTTGAACTCTGGCAATGGCCTCAGCCTCCGTGTGCTCCCAATATGCCTTCCATTAATATAGTTTGTGCAGTTCCACAGCGGCGTCTATCGCCGTTTCTCCGGTGAAATCGACCGAAAATGGCGGTGCGCCGGGCATGCCGACGTCGACCGCGGATATCGTGAACCTTTATAGCCGCCCGAGCTCTCGGGATACGTGGTCGAACTCGACGAAGTTTACCTGAGGCGCGCGAGCCATACGGTAGGGGCATGCGCCGTACTCTACTACGCCCTCCCAGAATCCATCTACGGCGTGCCGAGGTGGACGGTGCCGATGATCGCCGTGATGCTGTCCACCGCGGGGGAGTCGTTCCGGCTCCGGAGGGGCGCGCTCGTCCCTGGCCTGAGGGACCACGAGAGGGGGCGCGTCGCCTCCTACTACCAGTTCGGCCTGTCGATGGTCCTCCTCGTCCTCCTCTTCCCGCAGGCGATCGCCGTCCCGTGCCTGCTCGTCGCGGCGCTCGTGGACCCTCTGCTCGGCGAGATGCGCGGGCGAAGGGGCTCTTGCAGCGCCGCCATGCTCCTTTGTGTGGCGATATTCATAGCGGCGGGATACCGCGCCGAGCACTGGGCGCTCATCGCCGCCGGCTCGGTGGCCGCGGTCGCCCTCGAGATGACATCCAGGCCACCGCTCGATGACGACGTGACCGTCCCGATCGGGACGGGTCTCCTCCTGTGGGCCATGTCCCTGATGGTCGACCTCCCGTCAGGTGTCATCGAGCCTGTCAAGGGGGCGCTCCTGTGAGGGCGGAATATAGCGGGCGACACAGGGCGCTGCTCCTCCTCTGGACGACCGGCCTTGTCGCCTTTCCGCTGGCTACCGCGGTCATCATAGGGCCCCAGGCTCCGCTGCTGGCCGGGATCGTCCTGTTCGGGAACCTGTGGATGGACGTCCTCGCGCTCCGGCCAGGGAGGGCATCACGTGAGACGCCTTCTCAGAAGGTAGAAGGGGCCGACCAGGACGATGGATATGACGAGAAGGAAGAGGGCGATGTTCAGTCCGGAGAGGAGGGGGCGCGCAGGGACGTCGAGCCATGAGGCGACCAGATCAGATGCCATGATGAGGGCCGCGAGGATGACGGCGAGGACGATGAGCGCGATGACCGAGTTCTTGAGGTCCTGGTCGCTCGGACCGAGCGAGGCGGCGACTGATATCATGAGGTAGAGGAAGGCCCAGAAGTGCCACCGGAGGGCGTTTGCGGAGAGGAAGGCCCATATCGTCTGCACCGCGCTGTACGGTCGCTCCGGGTCGAGGAGGCCTATCCCCGAATAGTCCATGAGGTAGGCGATGACGTATATCACCAGTACACCGCCGACCAGCGGGGCGAGCGATATGGCGACCGGACCGATGACGGGCAACCTCGAGCGGGTGTGCTTCACGTACCCGCCGTTCTTCGAGAAGAGCTTGACCTCGAGGACCCTGGCGCCGGTCAGCAGGCACGCGAACGCGTGGCTGAGCTCGTGGACGGCGACGCCCGGGAGTATCATCGCATGGTATAGGTAAGGGGGCAGCGTCCGGACGAGCAGGCGGTCCACAAGGCGGCTGAGCACGATGAGGCCGGCGATCCACAGGAACACGAGCGCGAGGCCGTCTAGCGTCATTTGGCAGGGATGGACCGGCCTGTATAAAGGATGTGGCATCGTGCGCCCCGGCGATGATATGCCATGGCGGATGGAGCTCAACGGCGGTCATTGCTCCCGAACCCCCGATGCGAGCCTGGAGGCCGTCGGGCCGCGAGATGCATCGATCGAGGCCATCGGGGCGCACGGTCAACGGCGATGTACCTCGCAGCTAGGCGCTCGGAAAGCGACCTCCGGAGACCTTCATCGGTCCGGACTGGACCCTGAGAGGTACCGGATGTTGTAGCAGGGACACGGACAAAACTTTTAAACCATTATCGGGCCATCGGGGCCGAGGTGTCCATATGGACAGGAATGTCGTTGTCGAGAGGCTCGACTCCATGCCCATGGAGTCCAAGCACGTCGAGCTCGTGGAGCGGAAGGGGATCGGCCACCCGGATACCGTCGCCGACGCCCTTTCCGAGACGGTCAGCAGATCACTCTCGCGGATGTACGTGGAGAAGTACGGCAAGATACTGCACCACAACACCGATGAAACGCAGGTGGTCGGTGGACAGGCCCACGCCGAGTTCGGCGGCGGAGAGGTGCTCGAACCCATATACATCCTCCTCGTCGGAAGGGCGGTCACCCGCGTCGGGGACGTTCGGCTCCCGTACAGGACGGTCGCCCTCGGGAACGCGAGGAAGTATCTCAGGACGAACTTCCATGGCCTGGATGCGGACATGGACATATCGCTCGACTGCCGCATCGCGCAGGGGTCCGAGGACCTGCGGGGACTTTACGAGTCGAAGGACGATCTGGCCAACGACACGTCCTTCGGAATGGGCTTCGCGCCCCTCTCCGAGACCGAGCAGATAGTGCTGAACACCGCGAACTACATCAACGGACCGTTGACGAAGAACCCCGCGTACGGCGAGGACATCAAGGTGATGGCAGCGAGGGTCGGCGACAAGATCTCGCTGACGATCGCCGTCGCGATGGTCTCGAAACATATCAAGGACGCCGACGAGTACAAGTCGCTCCTGGCGGACCTGAGGACCAAGGTGCACGATCGCGCGTCCAAGTTGACGGACAGGGAGATCGAGGTCTACACGAACACCGCCGACAATCCGAAGAAGGGGCTCTATTACCTGACCGTCACCGGGCTCAGCATGGAGAACGGCGACGACGGCTCCGTGGGCCGCGGGAACAGGGCGAACGGGCTCATCACGCCCGGGAGGCCGATGAGCATGGAGGCATCGGCGGGCAAGAACCCGGTCACCCACGTGGGTAAGATATACAACATCCTGGCGAACCGCATAGCGAGCGATATCCACACCTCCTCCGGCGGCGACATCCGCGAGGCGTACGTCCGGCTGCTGTCCCAGATCGGACGGAGGGTCAGGGACCCGTGGGTGGCCGAAGCCCAGCTCATCCCTGCCGAAGGTGTCGACATCGAGCGGCACAGGTCCGATGTCGTCTCGATATTCGAGGACCACCTGGACAACATCAAGAGGCTCACCGATGACATCCTGAACGACAGGGTGACCGTCTTCTGAGGCAACGGTGTCGCGGGACCCTCTTCGACCGAGACCCGTGGGACGTCGCACAGCCGTTCGAGGGACCGCGGGCCCAAGCGGTTGCCGAGGGCACGTCCGCGCGCAGCCAGAGTGTCCTCTGGAAGGCATGTCGCGCCACCGATATCGATATATACCCCCGGGTGATAAGGAGAATCCTCCGGAGTGATAGCTTGGCAGATGAATCCGCGGACTTCAAGTACATAGTTAGGCTGGCCAACACCGACATCGACGGCCACTTCACGATGGTCAAGGGACTGTCGGGCGTCAAAGGCATAGGATGGAGGCTGG